>NZ_JBQQCE010000177.1:0-18483 GCF_052245645.1 Streptomyces sp. KR55
CCGCCCCGTTCCAGTACACATGCCGTACACATGGCAACGGGAAAGGCCGGGATATTGCGGGTAACGCAGGGATGCGTTTTGCCTGGTCAACCGGCCTGTGACTGGATTCATGCAGGTAGCAGAGCCACCCTTAACGCCTTTGCATGGCAGATGTCAGGGGTTCGACTCCCCTAGGCTCCACCCAGTAAATGCCCTCTGACCTGCGGAAACGCAGTTTCAGAGGGCATTTTCGTGTGTCGGGGCACGCGGAGCACACGTGTACGCACAGGGAGCGGCAACGGCGCCTCGAAGCACGCCGACTGGATCGGTCGGGCTTCCACGCGTCCCGCTTCAGTCCAGGCGGACGCACCCCGGCCCTCGACGCCGTGGACTCTGCCAGTCCGTGGGACGTCGACCTGCCCGACCCGGCCCAGGCACTGCGCCGGCGGATGCCGGATCCGCGTGGCGGACCCGGCTGAGCCACTCACACCGGAGGATCGGCGCTTCGGTGGATGTCCCAGCTCAACTGTTGACGGCCGGTGCACCTGCGACAGCTCATTGCAGGCGCAACCGGACTCACCCTCGTACGCAGGGATGAACGGTGTCACCACGCTCCTGACGCACGGTGCCGTTCTTGGCATTCAGCGCCGCAGCTCGCGCATGTGACAAGTGGGGTACGGCTGTGCCACGCGATCGTCAACCAGGTGCGATAGCAAGCAAGTTACGGCCGTACGACGCAGGGCGCGCGCCACTCGCCGGTTTCCTGTGAAACGCCGTTCTACGGGAAGCATCCGCGTGAATCATCACTGCGGGGCGGGAGACCCACGAGTCTCCCGCCCCACGGTCAGACGGCTCAGCCGCGGTCCTCGCGGTCCGCGGCCTCCTCCTCGGCCTCCTTGGCCTGCACCTCGGGATCGAGCACGGACTGTCCGCTGCCGTCCACCGACGCGAGCTGGCCCGACTCGGAGACCTCGGTCGCGGCGGGCGGCTCGACCAGCCAGTCGGGGTTGGCCTGCTTGTCCCACCACTTCCAGGCGGCGAAAACGCCGCCCGCGAGAACGCCGAAAACCGCCAGCACCTTCACGGCCCGGCCGGCCTTGGCCCGCCGTTCATGCTTGCGGACCAGCTTGTGGATCTCCTCGGCCGAGACCTGGCCACGCAGCGCGGCCAGCGCGGCGGCACCACGCGACGCCGCCTCGTCCTTGACGGGCCCGGCCGCGGCCACTGCCTGCTCGATCCTCGGCCGGGAGTAGCCGACAGCCTGCCGGGCAGCCATACGGGTACGGAAAGCGGCCTCGTGGGCGGCGTGGTCCACCCTCGGCGGCACATGCGAACGAGCCTGCTCCAGGCGCGGCGCGAGATGCGACTCGTACTGGACGCGGGCCTGCCCGGCCGCCTGCGACACCTTGGGCGCGAGCCGTACGCGTGTCTCGTGTGCGTAGTGCGCGGCCCGGTCCTTCGCCGTGTCGGCGTACGGCGCCACCACTTCCGCGGCGTGCAGCACGCTGTCCTTCGCCGAGCCGGTCGCGGCGCGCACGCTGTCGATGCGGGTCACGGGTTCCTCCTCCTCGGTGGCGTACGTATTTCGACTTTCCACCCTTTTACGGATCATGCCTGCCCAAGCGTGACGTGGCATGTGAGGGCGGGCATCCGGGTCATGGTCGCCGCGCAATAGCGGATGAATACGGCAACAGGAGCTTGTCGTCGACAATGCCACGGATCGCCGCTCCGCGCTCCCGCCACGGAACGACTCATCGGGAAATCTGCAAGCCCTCCGCCCGGATTCCCGCCCGAAACAGCACGTCGGGCGACGTACGGCGCAGGCCGTGCGAGGATCGTGGGGTCACAGGAAGACAACGGAAGGCAGATCGTGGCTGAGCAGCTTTACGCCACCCTGAAGACCAACCACGGCGACATCCAGGTTCGGCTCTTCCCGAACCATGCGCCGATCACGGTCAAGAACTTCGTCGAGCTCGCCAAGGGCGAGCGTGAGTGGACCCACCCGGCCACGGGCCAGAAGTCCACGGACAAGCTGTACGACGGCACGGTCTTCCACCGGGTCATCAGCGGCTTCATGATCCAGGGCGGCGACCCGCTGGGCAACGGCACGGGCGGCCCCGGTTACCAGTTCGCGGACGAGTTCCACCCGGACCTGCAGTTCGACAAGCCCTACCTGCTGGCGATGGCCAACGCCGGCCCGGGCACCAACGGCTCGCAGTTCTTCATCACCGTCGCCCCGACGGCCTGGCTGAACCGCAAGCACACCATCTTCGGCGAGATCACGGACGCGGCCAGCCAGAAGGTCGTCGACTCGATCGCAAGCGCCCAGACCAACCCGCGCACCGACCGCCCCCTCAACGACGTCGTCATCGAGTCGGTCGTCGTGGAGACCCGCGAGGGCTGAGCCGGAAAGCCCACGAGGACCGAGTCGGAGGACCCGCAAGAGCCGAGTCCGAGACCTCCCGTAGGGAACCAAACGCCCCGCTCGTCCGTAAAGAGAGCGGGGCGTTTCTGTCGGACTCGACAATGAGGGGACCTCATGGACCAGGCGCCAGGCAGCCCGAACGGCCCGCACAACCACGGCCCGGACAACCAGAGTCCGCAGGGCGCCGCCGGCACGCCCGCCTGCTACCGCCACCCCGGCCGCGAGACCGGCGTGCGCTGCACCCGCTGCGAACGCCCGATCTGCCCCGACTGCATGGTCAGCGCCTCCGTCGGCTTCCAGTGCCCCGCATGCGTCCGCGACGCCGCCGGCACCGGACACGCGCCGGGCGCCTCCCGCCCCCGCACCATCGCAGGCGGCACCGTCGTCGCCGACCCCCGACTCCTCACCAAGATCCTCATCGGAATCAACCTCGCGGTATTCATCGCCGGCCGGGCCGAACCATCCCTCCTCAACCACATCCTCCTCATCGGCGAATGGCCACCAGCGCCCTGGGGACCGACAGAGGGCGTCGCAGAGGGCGAGTGGTACCGCCTGTTCACCTCGATGTTCACCCACGAAGCCATCTGGCACATCGGCTTCAACATGCTCAGCCTCTGGTGGCTCGGCGGCCCCCTCGAAGCCGCCCTCGGCCGCGCCCGCTACCTCACGCTCTACCTCGTCTCGGGCCTCGCCGGCAGCGCCCTGACCTATCTGCTGGAAGCCCCGACGACGGCCTCGCTCGGTGCCTCGGGTGCGATATTCGGCCTCTTCGGCGCGACAGCCGTGCTCATGCGCCGGCTCAACTACGACATGCGCCCGGTCATCGCCCTGCTCGCGATCAACCTGATCTTCACGTTCAGCCCGGGCTTCGACATCGCCTGGCAGGCCCACATCGGCGGACTCGCCGCCGGCCTGGTCATCGGCTACGCCATGGTCCACGCCCCGCGCGAACGCCGGGCACTGGTCCAGTACGGCACCTGTGCGCTGGTCCTGGCGGTCGTCGTGGGGATGACGCTGCTGCGGACCGCGCAGCTCAGCTGAGCCGGGTGGTTATCCACTGAGCTGTCATGTTGTCCACAGTGCGTGGTGAATCTTGTGCACGCTGTGCGGGAACAGGTGTGCCCCCTGTCGGTGACCTGCGTTTCCGCAGGTCAGACAGGGGGCGAACAAACTTTCAGGGGACGGTGTGGCTGTCGTACCGGTGTCAACGTCCGATGCGTTATCCACAGATCGTCGTCTTTTCCCCAGGTTGGCTGTGGAAATTCTCACGGCTGTGGATAACTCAGCGGATAGCCGTGGGCAGAGCTGTGTTCACCGCCCGCTCGCCTGGTCGTCGACCGGGCTACTTCCACTGGGTGGAGACGCCGAATCCGGCCGCGATGAAGCCGAAGCCCACCACGATGTTCCAGTTGCCCAGCGAGTCGATCGGCAGCGAACCGTCGGTCACATAGAAGACGACGATCCAGGCCAGCCCGATGAGGAACATGGCAAGCATGACCGGCGCGACCCAGGCGCGGCTGTTCAGCTTGATGCTGGTCGCCTGCTTCGACGGCGGCGGCGTGTAGTCGGCCTTCTTGCGGATACGTGACTTCGGCACGAGGGTCTCTCCTGTCGATGCGCTGCGTGGCCGCGCAGGGAACTGGGTCGGGCTCGGGGCAACGTCCGGGGGCGTGTGCAAAGGGGCTCAGAGCGCTCCCCCGGGCGTCCGTTAGCGTAGTGCTTCCGTGGCGCCGAAGGAGATAAGGGTACGTTGAGCAATTCTGCCGACTCCCCCGGGGCGGGAACCAGTCCTGCCCGCCGGTGGGCTTTCCGGCCCGTGCGGCTGCTCACGGTGGGCGTCTTCGCTCTCGCGGGGCTCATTTTCTTCACCAGTTTCCATACGGCCAAAGGCACCAATATCCGTACGGATGCGTCTCTGCTGAAGCTCTCCGACCTGATTGAGGAGCGCAGCCGGAACAACGGCGAACTGGACGAGTCCAACGCGGCCCTGCGTGAGGACGTCGAGTCCCTCGCCGAGCGCGACGACGGCAGCACCAAGGCGGAGGACGACAAGCTCGCCGCCTTGGAGAAGAACGCGGGTACTCAGAAGCTCACCGGTGAGGCGCTGACGGTGACGCTCGACGACGCTCCGCCGAACGCCACCGCCAAGCTCCCCGGTTATCCGGAGCCGCAGCCCGACTACCTGGTCATCCACCAGCAGGACCTGCAGGCCGTGGTGAACGCCCTGTGGGAGGGCGGCGCCGAGGGGATCAAGGTCATGGACCAGCGGCTGATCTCCACCAGCGCGGTGCGCTGTGTGGGCAACACCCTGATCCTCCAGGGCCGGGTCTACTCACCGCCGTACAAGATCACGGCGGTCGGCGACCCGGAGAAGCTGCAGCAGGCGCTTTCGGTGTCGCCGGCGATCCAGAACTACATGGTGTACGTCAATGTCTACGGCCTGGGCTGGAAAGTGGAGGAGAACGGGACGGTGACTCTGCCCGGCTACTCGGGCACAGTGGACCTGCACTACGCGAAGCCCGTGGAGTAAGCGCCGCTCAGGAGCCGCCGGTGCGCGTGATCGTCAGGACCGTCAGCGAACTGTGCATCACCGTCGGCACTGTGATCGTGCTCTTTGTCGTCTATGTGCTGTTCTGGACCGGCGTGAAGGCCGACAACGTCATGGACGACGAGATCGACCGGCTCCAGGAGCAGTGGTCGCAGGGGGCCGTGCAGCCGGGCGCAGCCCCCGGTGCCTCCGCGAGCCCCCCGAAGCCGGCGGCGTACGAGAACGGGAAACCGTTCGCGATCATGTACATCCCGCGTCTTGGTTTCACGTGGAACAAGCCCGTGCTCGAGGGCACCGCCACCGACACCCTGAAGAAGGGCCTCGGCCACTACGCCGGCACCGCGCAGCTCGGTCAGAAGGGGAACTTTTCGGTGGCGGGTCATCGGCGCACGTACGGTGATCCCTTCAAGGATTTCCCCCGGCTGCGTCGCGGCGACGCGGTGGTGGTGACCGATGGGGCGACCTGGTTCACGTATCGGATCGACAAGGGGCCGTACAAGACGGTGCCCACGGATGTGGCGGTGATCGACCCCGTGCCCCGCTCGTCCGGGTACACGCGTGCGGGCCGCTATCTGACCCTGACGACCTGCGAACCGGAGTGGGGCCACAGCCACCGGTTGATCGTCTGGGCGCATCTCGATTCCACGCAGCCTGTGGAGGCCGGGAAACCAGCGGCCCTGCGCCGTTAGTCTGGTGCAGTACGGCGTAAGTCTGGTGCCGTGGTGCGACGGAAGGGACGGCATGTACGGCTGGATCTGGCGGCATCTGCCGGGGAACGCGTGGGTCAAGGCGCTGATCTCACTGGCACTGATCCTGGCCGTGGTCTATGTCCTGTTCCAGTACGTCTTTCCGTGGGCCGAACCGCTGCTTCCCTTCAACGATGTGACGGTGGACAACCAGTGAGCGCGCGCATTCTCGTCGTCGACAACTACGACAGCTTCGTCTTCAACCTGGTGCAGTACCTGTACCAGCTGGGTGCCGAGTGCGAGGTCCTGCGCAACGACGAGGTCTCGACCGCGCACGCCGATGACGGTTTCGACGGTGTGCTGCTGTCGCCCGGTCCCGGCGCCCCCGAACAGGCCGGTGTCTGTATCGACATGGTCCGGCACTGTGCGGCCGGTGGGGTGCCCGTCTTCGGTGTCTGCCTCGGTATGCAGTCCATGCAGGTGGCGTACGGCGGTGTCGTGGACCGTGCGCCGGAGTTGCTGCACGGCAAGACGTCGCTCGTCGAGCACGAGGGCAAGGGCGTCTTCGCGGGCCTGCCCTCGCCGTTCACGGCGACTCGCTACCACTCTCTCGCCGCCGAGCCGGTCACCGTGCCGGCCGAGTTGGAGGTCACCGCGCGGACGCACGACGGCATCATCATGGGCCTGAGACACCGTGAACTCCCGGTCGAGGGTGTGCAGTTCCACCCCGAGTCGGTGCTGACCGAGCACGGTCACCGGATGCTGGCCAACTGGCTGGTGGAGTGCGGCGACCATGGAGCGGTGGCGAGGTCGGCGGGGCTCGCCCCGGTGGTGGGCAGGGCCACGGCGTGACCGCGGCGCCCGGTACGGACTGGTACGGCACGGAGGGGTATCCCCCGTCCCAGGAGCCGTATCAGGCGCCGTACGAGCCTCCCGTCGACGAGGAGACCGTCGCGCTGCGGATACCCGAGCCGCCGGGCGAGGTGCGTCCCGTCGGCGAGTCCATATCGGCTTCTCCCGCCCCGTCAGCCCCTTCGGTCACTGGACCTGCCCACGGTGGCCGCGCGGCCCGCAGAAAGGCCGCCAAGCGGCGTCACGGACGGCACGGAGGCTCCCGTAGGCCCGCCGACACCGACGCCACGACGGCTCCGCAGCGTCCCCTGTCCCGTGTGGAGGCGCGGCGGCAGGCGCGGGCGAGCAGACCGAGCCCGGCGGTGGTCGCCAGCCGGGTGATCGGTGAGGTGTTCATCACCACCGGCGTGCTGATGCTGCTGTTCGTCACCTACCAGCTGTGGTGGACGAACGTCCGGGCGCATGCGCAGGCCGGCAACGAGGCGAGCCAGCTGCAGGACGACTGGGCGAGCGGCAAGCGCAACCCGGGCACCTTCGAGCCGGGCCAGGGCTTCGCCCTGCTGCACATTCCCAAGCTGGACGTGGTCGTGCCGATCGCCGAGGGCACCAGCAACAAGAAGGTGCTCGACCGCGGCATGGTCGGCCACTACGCGGAGGGCGCGCTGAAGACGGCGATGCCGGAAGCGAAGACCGGTAACTTCGGGCTGGCCGGCCACCGCAACACGCACGGCGAGCCGTTCCGGTACATCAACCGTCTCGACCCGGGCGATCCGATCGTTGTCGAGACGCAGGACACGTACTTCGTCTACTCGATGGCGTCGATCCTTCCGGTGACCTCGCCGAGCAACGTCAGTGTCCTGGATCCGGTCCCCAAGGACTCGGGTTTCAAGACGCCCGGCCGGTACATCACCCTGACGACCTGCACGCCGGAGTTCACCAGCAAGTACCGGATGATCGTCTGGGGCAAGATGGTCGAGGAACGGCCGCGCAGCAAGGGCAAGCCGGATGCGCTCGTCAGTTAAGGGCAGGGGCAGAGGAACAGTGGCAGCGACCACCGATCGCGAAGAGCACACCGACACCGGCCCCGCTGCGCCCGGGCCGCGGTGCCGCGGCCCCGGCCGGATCGCCATGGCGGTCAGCGTCTTCGGTGAGCTCCTCATCACTGCAGGTCTCGTTCTCGGCCTGTTCGTCGTCTACTCGCTGTGGTGGACGAACGTCCTCGCGGACCGCAAGGCGGACCAGGAGGGCGACAAGGTCCGCGACAACTGGGCCAGCTCCGTGCCCTCCGGGCCCGGCGCGCTGGACACCAAGGACGGCATCGGCTTCCTGCACGTGCCCGCGATGGACAAGGACGAGATCCTGATCAAGAAGGGAACGTCCACGGAGCTCCTCAACGACGGCGTCGCCGGCTACTACACCGACCCTGTCAAGGCGGCCCTCCCCACCAGCGGCAAGAACGGCAACTTCTCCCTCGCCGCCCACCGCGACGGCCACGGCGCGAAGTTCCACGACATCGACAAGCTGAAGAAGGGCGACCCGATCGTCTTCGAGACGAAGGACAAGTGGTACGTCTACAAGGTCTACGCCGTCCTCCCTGAAACCTCGAAGTACAACGTCAAGGTCCTCGACGCGATCCCCAAGGAGTCCGGCAAGAACAAGGCCGGCAAGTACATCACCCTGACGACGTGCACGCCGGTGTTCACGAGCCGGTACCGGTATGTGGTGTGGGGGGAGCTGGAGCGGGTGGAGAAGGTGGATGGGGAGCGGACGGTGCCGGAGGAGCTGCGCGGCTGACAGAGGTCCTTCGAGGACCTCTGTCCCCTAGCATGGCGGAGGCCCGAAGCCGCAACCTTCTCTTGCGGCTTCGGGCCTCTCTGCGTCATGCCATGCCTACTCCAGGATCTTCAGCGGTTCACCGGCGCCCCACTCCTCCAGCACGCCGCGGTGTACGGCGGTGATGCCGGCCTCGGCGGCAATGCTCAGGGCCTCAGGTGTGAAGGGGCACGTCGCCACATAGAGCGCCACTTCCGCGCCGTACAGAACCTTCGCCGACCCGATGAACTTCTGGACGTCCGGGCTGGTGATGGAGAGGTACGGCGCGAACCTCTTGCACTGGGCGACGAGGTGTCGCCCGTCGGCTGTGAGCGCGATGATGTCGACGCCCCGGTCTCCGTGACCGCCTTGTACGACGACGTTGGTGCAGCCGTCGCGTTGCAGCAGTTTGGCGATGTGGCGCTCGAACGTGCGGCCGTTCATGGCGTCCATGGCGGCCATGACTCCGACGACGGGGCGGTCGTCCCGTACCCCTTCGAGCCGCTTCAGCCGGGCGTGGTGCTGGTGGAGCCGACGCTCGATGCGCTGGACGCCTGCGCGGAGCGCGATCAGCTCCCTGCGGTGCTCGCCTGACGTTTCGATCAGGGCGTTGAACATCGGTACGACCGTCTTGCCGAGGATGTGGGTGATGCGCTGGTCGATGCGGTCGTCGAGGGATACGACGTCTGTGGAGTCAGTGGGGGCCGGGTTTTCCACAGGCTGTGTGCGCGCCAGGTACTCCATGTCGAGGAGGTATGTGCGCACCTGACGGGCGACATCGCTGTCGCGCAGGAGCATGGCGACGTTGAGAACGGCGCGCCGGGAGTAGATAGTGAGACTGCGGCGGGCTTGTGGATAACTTCCCAGCGAGAGTGACGCGTTGTCACTCTCGAACTTCCGCAGGTCAGCGCCTCGCAGCACTGCCATGCCGTTGACTTGTAGTTCTTCGCGGTGGCGCTTTGTCAGCTGCCGGATGACTTCGACCGTGACTCCGAAGTAAGCCGCCACCATCGCCGTCGTCACATGCATCCCGTCAGGAAGCAGCGACAGCGCCTTCACCCTGTCGAGCACATCCGTGCGCTCCAGCACGCTGTCGCGCAGGCTCTTCGATTCCAGCAGCGCCGATTCGTTGATCACGCTCTGCCCCTTCACCATTTGTCCTGGCCGTATGGCCGAGGCAGAGCCCTGATGCCCCACCCCAACCAGTCAACGAGTCGTGAAATACGAAGACACGATCGAGGTGTGCACGGCTATGCGGAGCCGCACAACCAAGTAGGCCCTGCCAGAAAGTCCCGGCAGGGCCCACTCACGTTGCGGCGAGGTCAGTCGGAGTCGTTGCCTCCGATGATGCCTCCGTTGCCGCCTCCGTTGTTGCCCCCGCCGAAGTTCACGGTCTGCAGGGTGATCGTCGTGCTCGCCGGGTCGTCGACCTCGTTGCCGCCGCCCGGATCTTGGTTGATGACGAACGCCGTGTCGCTCTGGTCGCTGCCGTCCGCGAACTGGATGTTCGTGAAGCCGGCCGCCGTCAGTTCCTGCTTGGCCTGGGCGACCGTCTTGTTGCGGACGTCCGGCACCTTCGTCTTCTGTTGCAGCTTGCCGACCTTCATGGTCACCGTCGAGTTCTTGTCGACCTGCGAGTTCACCCCCGGCGTCGTCTCGATGACCTTGCCGTCCTGGTTGGGGTCGGTGGTCGGCGTGTCCACGCAGGTACCGGTGAGGTCGTTGGCCTCCATCTGCGCCTGGGCCGCCTCACAGGTCTGGCCGATGACGGCCGGGACGGTGGACTTCGCCTCGGCCTTGGCGATGGTGAGGGTGATCGTGGAACCCTTCTCCACTTCCTCACCGAGGGCTGGGTCCTGTTCAAGGACTGTGCCCGGTTCCTCCGCCGTGGACTCTTCTTCCTTCGTCTTGACCACGAACTCGTACTTGTCGCTCTCGAGTGTCGCCGTCGCGTCCTCAAGGCTGTCGCCCACGACACTCGGCACCGCCACCTTCGGCGCCCCCGTCGACACCACGACGTTGATCGAGGTGCCCTTGTCGACCGTCGTGTCGGGATCCGGGTCCTGGTCGCAGACGTTGCCCTTCTTCTGGTTCTCGCAGGGCTTGTTGCTGACCGACAGCTTCAGATCGGAGTTGGTCGCCAGCCTCGTCGCGTCCGCCTCCGTCTGCCCCACGAAGTTCGGCACCTTCACCGTGTCGTTGCCGACACCTCCGCCCCCGAAGGCCCACCGCCCGATCAGGATCGCGCCGACCAGGACCAGCACGGCCGCGACGACCAACAGGATCGTGGAGGTGTTGGACTTCTTCTGGCGGCGCCGGTCGGGGCGGTCGTCGTAGCCGTAGGCGCCGTCGTCCGGGTTGGCCGGGGGGAGCAGGGTGGTGGCGCCGGCGTGACCGTCGGAGCGCAGGGCGGTGGTCGGCTGGTCGTCCGGGTAGCCGCCGTAGCCGACCGAGCCCATTGCTGCCGTGGCCGCGACCGGCTGGCCGTCGAGGCAGGCCTCGATGTCGGCGCGCATCTCGTCGGCGGACTGGTAGCGGTAGTTCGGGTCCTTGACCAGTGCCTTCAGGACGATGGCGTCCATCTCGGGTGTGATCTCGGGGTCGAAGACCGAGGGGGGCTGGGCCTCCTCGCGGACGTGCTGGTACGCGACGGCGACCGGGGAGTCGCCGATGAAGGGGGGACGGACGGTCAGCAGCTCGTAGAGCAGGCAGCCGGTCGAGTAGAGGTCACTCCGCGCGTCGACCTGCTCGCCCTTCGCCTGCTCCGGGGAGAGGTACTGGGCGGTGCCGATGACGGCCGCGGTCTGGGTCATCGTCATGCCGGAGTCGCCCATGGCGCGGGCGATGCCGAAGTCCATGACCTTGACCTGGCCGTTGCGCGTCAGCATGACGTTGGCCGGTTTGATGTCGCGGTGGACGATGCCGTTGCGGTGGGCGTACTCCAGGCCCTGGAGGATGCCGATGGTCATCTCCATGGCGCGCTCGGGCAGCAGCTTGCGGCCGCTGTGGAGGAGCTCACGGAGGGTGGAGCCGTCGACGTACTCCATGACGATGTACGGGATCGAGACCCCGTCGATGTAGTCCTCGCCCGTGTCGTAGACCGCCACGATTGCGGGGTGGTTGAGCGAGGCGGCCGACTGGGCCTCCCGGCGGAAGCGGGCCTGGAACGACGGGTCGCGTGCGAGGTCCGCGCGCAGCGTCTTCACCGCCACGGTGCGGCCGAGGCGGGTGTCATGCGCGAGGTATACCTCCGCCATGCCACCACGGCCGAGCACCTGGCCCAGCTCGTACCGGCCGCCGAGGCGACGCGGCTCTTCCATAAGCTACCTACCAGCCCTCTCCGTCGGTCCCGACCGGCACGTCGTGCGGCCGGAGGCTGCCGTCCGGGCCTACCGTACCCGGCTCGCTTTGTGTGACCTGGCCAAGCCCGTCACCCGATACAGGACCGGTATCGCAACGTGCACCGATGTGAAGGTGACGTGACGGGACTCTCACTGCTTGCTCTTGATGACCGCCTCCATCACGCTCTTCGCGATGGGCGCTGCGAGGCCGCCGCCGGAGATGTCACCGCGGTCTGCGGCCTCGTCTTCGACCACCACGGCCACGGCGACCGGCGAGCTGCCGTCGTCGAGCTTGGCGTAGGAGATGAACCAGGCGTACGGCTTTTCGCTGTTGTCGACGCCGTGCTGGGCGGTACCGGTCTTGCCGCCCACGGTGACGCCGTCGATCTGTGCGTTGGTTCCCGTGCCCTTGCTGACGACGGTCTCCATCATCGACTGCAGGATCTGTGCGTTTTCCGGCGACAGCGGTTCGCTCATCTGCTCCGGCTCGGTCTTCTCCACGGGGTCGAAGTCCGGTCCCTGGAGCTCGTCGACCATGTACGGCTTCATCAGCTTGCCGTCGTTGGCGACGGCGGAGGCGACCATGGCCATCTGCAGCGGGGTCGCCGCGGTGTTGAACTGGCCGATGGAGGACAGCGCGGTCTGCGACTGGTTCATGTCGTCGGAGAAGACGGACGCGTTGGCGCGGACCGGGGTGTACTGCTCGGAGGTGAAGCCGAACTTCTTCGCCGTCTCCAGCATCTTGTCGTTGCCGAGGTCGGAGCCGACCTTGCCGAAGACGGTGTTGCAGGACCACTGCAGGGCGACTCGCAGGGTCGCGTTCTTGCAGGGGATGTTCCCCTCGTTCTTCAGCTCGGTGGTGGTGCCCGGCATGGTCCACGGCAGCGGGGTCTTGGTGGCCGCGTCCGCTTCCGTGTACAGGCCGTGCTCCAGGGCAGCGGCCGCGGTGACGACCTTGAAGGTGGAGCCCGGCGGGTAGGTCTCGCGCAGCGCCCGGTTGAGCATGGGGTCGTTGGCGTTGTTCTTCTTCTGGAGCTTGTTCCAGGCCTTCGCGTCGTCCCCGGAGTATCCGGCGATCGTCGAGGGGTCGTACGACGGGTAGGAGGCCAGCGCGAGGATCTTGCCGGTCTCCGGGTCGAGGGCCACCACCGCGCCCTTGCCGCGCTGGGCGAGGCCGTCGTAGGCGGCCTTCTGGGCAGCGGAGTTGAGGGTGGTGACGACGTTGCCGCCCTCCTTCTTCTTGCCCGTCAGCATGTCGAGGGTGTTGCGGAAGAAGAGCCGGTCGTCGTTGCCGGTGAGGATGCCGTCCTCGAGGTTCTCCAACTGGTTGGTGCCGAAGGCCTGGGAGGCGTAGCCGGTGACGGGCGCCCACATGGGGCCGTCCTTGTAGGTGCGGACGTACTCGAAGTCGCCGCTGGAGGCCTGCTTGGAGCCGGTGATGGCCTTGCCGTCGACGATGATGTCGCCGCGTGGGGTGGCGTACCGCTCTATGGCGACGCGGCGGTTGTCGGTGTCGCTGGCCAGTTCGTCCGCGCGGAGGTACTGGAGCCAGTTGTCGCGGATGAGCAGTGCCAGGACGAGAAGTCCGCAGAAGATCGCGATCCGGCGCAGGGGCTTGTTCACGGGCGGACCACCTGGGTCATCTCGGCGTCGGGGTTGGGCGCGGGGGCGGGCGCCGGGCGGCGTGCGGTGTCGCTGATGCGCAGCAGGATGCCGATCAGGGCCCAGTTGGCGATGACGGAGGAACCGCCGTAGGCCACGAACGGCAGCGTCATACCGGTCAGCGGGATGAGGCCCATCACACCGCCGGCCACGACGAAGACCTGGAGGCCGAAGGCGCCGGACAGGCCGACGGCCAGCAGTTTGCCGAACGGGTCACGGGCCGCGAGCGAGGTACGGATTCCGCGCTCGATGATCAGGCCGTAGAGCAGCAGGATCGCCATGACGCCCGCCAGGCCCAGCTCCTCGCCGAAGGTGGCGAGGATGAAGTCGGAGTTGGCGGCGAAGCCGATGAGGTCGGAGTTGCCCTGGCCGAGGCCGGTGCCGAGGGTGCCGCCGGAGCCGAAGGCCCACAGGGCCTGCATGGCCTGCTCGGAGTGGACGACGCCGTCCTGGACGCCGGCTCGGGAGAGCTCGAACTCGCGCATCGGGTCGAGCCAGGCCTGCACACGCGTCTGGATGTGCGGCTCGAAGCTCGCCACGCTGACGGCGCCGACCGCGGACATCAGCAGACCGAAGACGATCCAGCTGGTCCGCTCGGTGGCGACGTACAGCATGATGACGAACATTCCGAAGAACAGCAGCGACGTACCGAGGTCGGTCTCGAAGACCAGGATGAGGATCGAGATCACCCAGACGACGAGAATCGGTCCGAGGTCGCGGCCGCGCGGCAGGTACAGACCCATGAAGCGGCGACTGGCCAGGGCCAGGGCGTCTCTCTTGACCATGAGGTAGCCGGCGAAGAAGACGGCAAGGATGATCTTCGCGAACTCGCCGGGCTGGAGCGTGCCGAGGCCGGGGATCTTGATCCAGATCTTTGCGCCGTAGATGTTCGCGCCGAGTCCGGGTACGAGCGGCAGGATCAGCAGGAACAGCGCGGCGGCCATGGAGATGTAGGTGTAGCGCTGCAGGACGCGGTGGTCCTTGAGGAAGATCAGCACGGCCACCAGCAGGGCGACGCCCATCGCGGAGTACAGCAGCTGGCGCGGTGCCGCCTCGACGTAGCTGCTGCTCTGCTGCAGTCGCTTCGACTGGTCCAGACGCCAGATGACGACCAGGCCGATCCCGTTCAGCAGGGTTGCCAGCGGCAGCATCAGCGGATCGGCGTACGGCGCGAATTTCCGGACGGCGAGGTGGCCGACGCCGGCCAGCAGGCCGAGGCCGAGGCCGTAGCTCAGCAGGCCGGTCGGCACCTCGTCGTTGATGGCGAGTCCCACGTTGGCGTAGGCGAAGACCGGGATGAGGACGGCGAACACCAGGAGTCCGAGCTCGGTGTTGCGCCGGCTCGGTGTGCCGATCGAGCCGATCGTGGAGGTGTGCTGTGTCGACGTGTTGGTAGTACTGCTCATCGTGTGACGGGGCCTCTCACGGCTTGCCTACTGCTTACCGCACAGCGAGACGACCTTCTGCTCTTCCTCCGAGAGGCTGGGGCCGGGGCTGGGAGTGGCGGTCGCGGACGGGGTCGGGGTCGGGGTCGGTGATCCGGAAACCGAGGGACTCGGCGTGGCCTTGGACGCGAGAGAGGTACGAGTGGTTCCCGTGGTGCCGCCGGCCTCGCCCTGGCCGGTCTGCGCGTTGTTCTCGGCCTCGGCGGCGCGGCGGTCGGCCTCCTTCTTGCAAGCGGAAGCCTGCACGGCCAGCTCGTCGATCTTGGCCTGGGCGTTCTTCAGGCCGCCTTCGGCCATGGTCGCCTTGACCAGCTTCTGCTGGTACGGGGGCAGGTACTTGAGTTCGATCTCGGGGTGGTCCTTCTCGACCTTCGACAGCGAGACCCAGGCGAGGTCCTGGCTGATGCCCCGGTAGAGGGCGACGTGTTCGCCGTTGGTGCCGACGTAGTACTGCGTCTGTGTCCAGCGGTAGCCGCCGTAGAGTCCGCCGCCGAGCACGGCCAGGGCGAGTGCCCCGTAGACGGATCTCTTCAGCCATGTGCGGCCGGGCCGTGGTTTGACGAAGTCGTCGTCGCCGTAGGCGCCGAAGCCGCTGGTCGGGATGTAGCCGGTGGTGTCGCCGGAGCCGGGCGGGCCGAACTCGCCGCCACCGCCGCCCTGTCCGGGGACCTGGCGGCCGAGGCCGGAGGCGCGGCCGGCCGGGGTCTGCATGATGCCGTTGTCGTGCAGGTGGTTCTGGTTCTCGGCGACGGCGCCGACCACGACCGGGGTGTCGGACAGCTGCCCGGCGAGGGTGTCGCCGGTGTCGAGGTCGAGGACGTCGGCGACGATGACGGTGATGTTGTCGGGGCCGCCGCCGCGCAGGGCCAGCTCGATCAGCTGCTGGACGGTCTCCTGGGGGCCCTGGTAGCTGGCGAGGGTGTCTTCCATCGTCTGGTGGGAGACGACTCCGGACAGTCCGTCGGAGCAGATCAGGTAGCGGTCACCGGCCCGGACCTCACGGATGGACAGGTCGGGTTCGACGTGGTCGCCGCTGCCGAGCGCGCGCATCAGGAGCGAGCGCTGCGGGTGCGTGGTCGCCTCCTCCTCCGTGATGCGGCCTTCGTCGACGAGCCGCTGCACCCAGGTGTGGTCCTGGGTGATCTGGGTGAGGACACCGTCGCGGAGCAGGTACGCGCGCGAGTCGCCGACGTGGACGAGGCCGAGGCGCTGGCCGGTCCACAGCAGGGCGGTGAGCGTGGTGCCCATGCCCTCCAGTGACGGGTCTTCCTCGACCATCTGCCGCAGCTGGTCGTTGGCCCGCTGGACGGCGGCGCCGAGTGAGGTGAGCACGTCGGAGCCGGGGACGTCGTCGTCGAGCTGGACGATGGTGGAGATCGCCTCGGAGGAGGCGACCTCGCCGGCCGCGGCGCCGCCCATGCCGTCGGCGATGGCGAGCAGGCGTGGGCCGGCGTATCCGGAGTCCTCGTTGCCTTCCCGGATCATGCCTTTGTGTGAACCGGCGGCGAAGCGCAGTGACAGACTCATGCGCACCTCGCCCGTCGGCTCCGGGTACAGCCGATCGTGTCGAGCCACACTGCCCACCCTCCGGTCGGGAGCGCGCCGGGGCCCCGGGTGTGGACCGCCGCTGCGTGCTCGCTCCGCTCGCTCATTGTCGTACTACTTCCGCAGCTCGATGACGGTCTTGCCGATGCGGATCGGTGCGCCCAACGCGATCGGCGTGGGGGTCGTGAGGCGGCTCCGGTCGAGATATGTGCCGTTGGTGGACCCGAGGTCTTCCACGATCCACTGGCCGTCCCGGTCCGGGTAGATCCTGGCATGCCGGCTGGAGGCGTAGTCGTCGTCCAGCACGATCGTGCTGTCGTGTGCCCGGCCCAGGGTGATGGTCTGTCCCTGGAGCGCGACGGTCGTGCCGGTGAGTGTGCCTTCGGTCACGACCAGTTTCGTCGGGGCGTTACGACGCTGGCGGCCCTGGGCGGGCTGCTGGCGCTGTTGCGGGGGTGCCTGGCGGCCGGCCTGCTGTGGCCGGCCGGCCTCCCGGCGGGACCCGCGCTGGGTGACCCGCGTCCCGAACAGGTCGCTGCGGATGACCTGCACGGCCATGATCACGAATAGCCACAGTACGGCCAGGAAACCCAGCCGCATGACCGTGAGGGTCAGCTCTGACATTGCCCCCGGATCACCCTTCGGCTTGCCTATAGATAACGGTGGTGCTGCCCACGACGATCCGCGAGCCGTCGCGGAGCGTAGCGCGGGTGGTGTGCTGCCCGTCCACCACGATGCCGTTGGTGGACCCGAGATCCTGGATCGTCGAGGGCGTTCCGGTCCGGATCTCACAGTGCCGGCGCGATACGCCGGGGTCGTCGATCCGCACGTCGGCTTCGGTGCTGCGGCCCATCACCAGGGTCGGGCGGGAGATCTGATGGCGGGTGCCGTTGATCTCGATCCAGTACCTGGTGCGCGCGCCCGGCGCGGCGCCGGGGCGCTGTGCGGCGGGCTGGGTCGGCTGCGGGTAACCGTAGCCGCCGGGGCGGGCGCCGGGCGGTGGCGCGGCGGGCATGGGGGGAGCGCCGGCGGGTTGCGCGGGGCTGCCCGGCTGCGGGTAGCCGTAGCCGCCGGGGCGCGCGCCGCCGGCGGCGGGGGCGCGGTTCGGGGCCTCCTGGCTGCTGGAGGAGGCGAGCGTACGGCTGCGCACCCGGTACAGGCCGGTGTCGAGGTCGTCCGCCTTCTCCAGGTGGACCTTGATCGGTCCCATGAAGGTGTAGCGCTGCTGCTTGGCGTAGTCGCGGACCATGCCGGCGAGTTCGTCGCCGAGCTGGCCGGAGTACGGGCTGAGGCGCTCGAAGTCGGGGGCGCTCAGCTCCACGATGAAGTCGTTGGGGACGACCGTCCGGTCGCGGTTCCAGATGGTCGCGTTGTTGTCGCACTCGCGCTGGAGCGCACCGGCGATCTCCACGGGCTGGACCTCGGACTTGAACACCTTGGCGAAGGTGCCGTTGACCAGACCTTCGAGACGCTGCTCGAACTTCTTCAGGACTCCCATGGGGCACCTCCTCCGTTGTTGCCATCCTGTGTACTGCAGGTACTGCCGGTACTGCTGGTACCGGCGGTACTGCCGTCCGTACTGCTTACCCGGTACTGCTTACTGATCGTATCCACGCGCCGGTGAATCGGCTGGTTCCCCCTGTCAGCCCGGTCGACGGGTGTCGACGCCTGACGAAGTTCCCTTCGGCGCTCCCCTTCGAACTCCATGGATCGTAGAGGGGGCCGCAAACAAGTGTCCCGCACCAGACGGTGGACTCCGCCCCTCTCCTGGGCAGACGGGCCGGACCGGTACGAGGTTGATACGGACGGAGGGCCGTCGATCCTGACGGAGGGCTGATGGGACTGACGGGGGCTGACGGGGGCTGCCCCTGCCCCGAACAAAGGGATGTGAACCCACCCCGTCCCGCGTGCTAATGTTCTGCGTGTCGGAGGGCGCCGAACCCAAGGGAAAGCGGCCCGAGGACACACCCAATGCGCGGGTGGCGGAATAGGCAGACGCGCTGGATTCAGGTTCCAGTGCCCGCAAGGGCGTGGGGGTTCAACTCCCCCCTCGCGCACCAGGAGAAACCGACGAAACGGGTCTCTGCAGGTGACGGAAGTCACCGCAGGGGCCCGTTTCTCGTTTCCATGATCGCTGTGAGGCATCACACAGCCTGGTCAGCTCACACAACAGGGCCCCGACGCGTGA
>NZ_JBQQCE010000178.1:0-18107 GCF_052245645.1 Streptomyces sp. KR55
CGCCTGCTGGCGGCCGCTGTTCCAGTACCGTCGCCATCCCGGCGTACGACCGCTGCAGTTCGCGCTCGCGGGCATCAACGCGCACATCGGGCACGACCTCGCGCTCGCCGTCGTGGACGCCTGTCGTACGCTCGACTGCGAACCCGGCGACCTGGAGGACGAGTTCGACCGCGTGGGCGACCTCCTCGTGACGCTGGAGGAGCGCATCCGCGAAGATCTGATGCCGGGTCCCGACCTGCTGCAGATCGCCGACCCGCTCACCCATCTGCTGGGCGCCTGGAGCCTGGAGCGCGCCCGGGACGCCACCTGGTCGACGGCGCGGGCCCTGTGGGCACTGCGCCGGCTCCCGGACGTCGCCCGGGAGTTCACCGACCGCCTCGACGCGGCGGTGGGCCTGGCGGGACGGATGATGCTCACCCCGCTGCCGGACTGATCCGGCCCGGGCCGTGCCGTGCGCCGGAACTCCTGTGTGACCGCTGTACGTTCGACAGAAAAGGACCTCTTGCAAAGGAGCACAGGGCATGGCGACCCGCCTCGGACTCGGCCTCCCGCAGAACAGGCAGTACGACCTCGGACGGGACGTGCCCGACGTGGCGCGCGCCGCCGAGAGGACCGGCTACGACAGCCTGTGGGTGTACGAGCGGGCTCTGTTCCCGGAGCCCGCCACCCAGGGCCTGTACGGCATCGAGGGGCTCCCCTGGCCCGACTCCTACCGGGGCGTGGCCGACCCGCTGGTCACGCTCACCCTGGCGGCCGCCGCCACCGAGCGTGCCGAGCTGGGCACCAGCGTGCTGGTGGCGCCGCTGCACGTGCCGTTCCAGCTCGCCAAGGCGCTGGCCTCGCTGGACGCGGCGAGCGGCGGCCGGGTGGTCGCCGGCTTCGGCACGGGCTGGTCCCTCGACGAGTACGCGGCCGCGTCGGTGCGGCCGTTCGAGGAGCGCGGGCAGATGCTGGACGAGCTGATCGGGGTGTGCCGCTCGGTGTGGGGTCCGGACCCGGTGTCGTACGACGGGCGCGTCACGAAGATCGCCTCGGCCGTGGTCGGCCCCAAGCCGGCCCGGCCGATCCCGATCCTGCTGGCGGCGAACACCCCGAGGGCACGGCGCCGCCTCGTCGACCACGCCGACGGCTGGATGCCGGTGGGCATGGGCGCCGATGCCGTGGCCGCGCAGTGGCGCCAGCTGCAGGACCTGGCGGCCGAGCGCGGACGCAAGGAGCCGATCCGGACCGTGATGCGGGTGAACCCGCAGTACACGGCCGCGGCGTACGACGGCCCCGACCGCAGCCCCTTCCAGGGCAGCGTCGACCAGATCGTCGAGGACCTGGTCGCGCACGCCGAGATCGGCCTCGAGGAGATCCTCCTCGACCTCCAGTCCACCGTGCGGGACGCCCAGGAACTCAAGGACGTCGCCGCCCAGGTGTACGAGAGGGCGCGAGCGGCCGGAATCTAGCCGGCTAGTCCTCGGGGAGTTCCACCGGCGCGATCTCGTCGTAGCGGTCGCCGGGGCCGGGGTTGGCCGGGTCGGTCGTGCCGCCGAAGTGGTGCATGACGCCCCAGACCGCGTTCAGCGCGGTCTGGACGGCGCCCTCGGCCCAGCCGGCCGTCCAGGAGATGTCGTCGCCGGCGAGGAAGATGCCTCGCTTGTCCTCGGGCAGCCGGTCCTGCATGAAGTGCGTGAACAGGCGCCGCTGGTAGCGGTAGTGGCCGGGCAGGTTGGCCTTGAACGCGCCCATGAAGTAGGGCTCGTTCTCCCAGGAGACCGTCACCGGGTTGCCGATGATGTGCTTGCGGATGTCGACCTTGGGATAGATCTCGCCGAGCGACTTCAGCATGACCTCCATCCGCTCGTTCGCGGACAGCGGCAGCCACTTCAGGCTGTCGTCGCACCAGGTGTACGACAGGCAGATCACGGCGGGCTTGTCGGGACCGTCGTCGAGGAGGTAGGTCCCGCGCGTCATCCGGTCGGTGAGGGTCATCGACATGACGTCCCGGCCGGTCTCCTCGTCCTTGTCCAGCCAGAACGGCCGGTCGACCGGGACGAACAGCTTCGAGGACTCCATGTAGTGGGTCCGCTCGATCGCGGTCCAGTGGTCGATCGGGAAGAGCGAGTCGTCGCAGGCGATCTTCGACAGCAGCATCCAGGACTGGGCGGTGAAGATCGCCGCCTGGTAGGTGCGGATGTCGCCGTTCGCGTCCGTCACGGTGATCCGGTTGCCGGCGGTGCGGTGCAGACGGGTCACGGCCGGGCGCGGCTCGCCGTTCGCGTGCAGCGTGGCCAGCGAGGTGCCGTACGGCCAGTGCACGATCTTCTCCGGCTCGCGCTCCCACAGGCGCAGCGGCAGCTGCTGGGAGCCGCCGACGATGCCGCGGTGGTGGTCGTCGGCCTCGGTGTAGACGACCCGCAGGATCTCCAGGATGGAGTTGGGGAAGTCGGTGTCCCAGCCGCCGGTGCCGAAGCCGACCTGGCCGAAGATCTCGCGGTGCCGGAAGGACTTGAAGGCCTCGGAGTCGCAGAGGAAGCCGTAGAAGGTCTGGTTGTCCAGCTTCTCGACGAGCTTCGCCCAGATCTCGCGGATGCGCGGGACGTCGCGCTCGCGCATCGCCCGGTTCATGTCGGAGAAGTCGGCGCCCTCCTCCAGGCACTTGTTCCAGGCCTGAGCCACATCCCGGTAGACCTGCGGCAGGTCGTCGATCGTCTCGGCGTAGTGCGACTCGCCCTTGAGGTCGACGACGGTGGACGGGGTGGCCTCGGCCAGCGGGTTGGGGAACGGGCGGGTCTCGAGTCCGACCAGGTCGATGTAGTGCTGGAGGGCCGTGGAGGACGGCGGGAAGCGCATCGCGCCCATCTCGGCGGTCAGCGACGGGTCGCAGCCGTCGAAGCCGACGGTCCGCAGCCGTCCGCCGATCCGGTCGGCCTCGTAGACGACCGGCTTGAGGCCCATCTTCATCAGCTCGTACGCGGCCACGATGCCGGACAGGCCACCGCCGATGACCGCGACCTCGGTGCCGTGCTCGGTCGCCGGAATCTGGCCGAGGCCCGCCGGGTGGGCGAGGAAGTCGTCGTAGGCGTACGGGAAGTCCGGGCCGAACATGGTGATCGGCGGGTGCTGCTCGTCTGCGTGCTCGACGGCGTTGGGCACGGTGGACGTCATGGGGTGGGGACTCCTTGCGCGGGAAGAGCTGGGGGAGCTGAGGGGGTTCAGACGAGGGACCCGTACAGACCGGGGCGGCGGTCCTTCAGGTACGGGTTCGCCTCGCGGGAAGCGGCGAGGAAAGCGGGGTCGACATCGGCGAGGACGAGTTCCTCACCGCGCCCGGCGCGGGTGCGGGCGATCCCGTCGGGCCCGGCGAGGGTCGAGAGCCCGACGAACTCGAACTCCCTCTCCTGGCCGACCCGGTTGACGTACGCGACGTACATCTGGTTCTCGAAGGCGCGCACCGGCACGACGCACTCGGCGACGAACTGGAACGGGTGCATCTGCGCGGTCGGCACCAGCAGCAGGTCGGTGCCGGCGAGGGCGTGGGCCCGGACGTTCTCCGGGAACTCCACGTCGTAGCAGATCATCAGGCCGACCCGCAGACCGTTCAGCTCGGCCTGGACGACCGGCTGGTCGCCCGGGGTGAAGTGGTCGCGCTCGAAGCAGCCGAAGAGGTGGGTCTTGCGGTAGTTGGCGAGGCGGGTGCCGTCGGCGGAGATCAGCTGGGCGGAGTTGTGGACGGCGTCCGAGGAGCGCTCCGGGTACCCGTACGCGATGGCCAGACCGTGCCGGGATGCGATGTCGGCGATCGCGTCGGCGGCATCGCCGTCGGCGGGCTCGGCGAGGCGGGCGATGTCGTCGCCGATCGCGTAGCCGGTCAGGAACATCTCCGGCGCGGCCAGCAGCGCGGCGCCCGCGGCGGCGGCGCGCCCCGCGGCCTCGTCGAGGACCTTGAGGTTCTCGACGGTCGAGCCGGGGCGGCCGGAGCTCTGGAGCAGGGCGGTGCGCATGCGTGATCCTCACCGGTACGGGGGATGGATGTGGGGGCCACGTAGACGGTACGGGCGGCGGGTTCCACGGGACAAGGAGGAGCCGTTGCGCGCCGGTGAGCCGATCGTTGCGTCCGTTCGGGGCGGGGCGGCGATTCGTTGCGCGGCCCGGTTTGGGCGAGCCGGTCACAGTTCGCGCAGCCGCGCCACGATCTCCCGCAGCAGCTCCGGGTCCGTGGCCGGTCCGCCCGTCGGCCACCGCGGCTCGTCGATGCGCACCAGACCGGCCTCGGCCAGATCGCCGAGCAGCACCCGTACGACGGTCAGGGGCAGGTCGGCGTCGGCGGCGAGCTCGACGACCGGCCGGGGGCCGCGGCGCACGAGGTCGAGCAGCGAGGCGCGGGCGTGGTCGAGGCCCGGCCGCCCCTCGTCCGCCTCCACGGCGGTGACCTGCGACATCAGGTCGACGGTGTGACGGCCGGAGGGCCGGGTCCGGCCGCGCGTCACCATGTAGGGGCGCACCATCGACCCGGTCTCGTCCTCGTACCAGTGGTCGTCGGTCACGGTCGGCTCAGGGATCGTCGGTGCCGGCGGCCGACCGTACGGCGGTGTCGGCCTCCTCCGCCTCCAGCGGCGCGAGCACCCCCTCCGGCAGCAGCACCGCCGCCGTCGTACCGCCGTACGGCGATCCGCTCAGGGTGACCTGGATGTCGTGCCGGGCGGCGAGTCTGCCCACGACGTAGAGCCCGAGCCGGTCGTGCCGGGTGGGGTCGAAGTCGTCGGGGCGGGTGAGGGTGCGGTGGGCCTGAGCCAGCTGGTCGGCGGCGAGGCCCAGGCCCCGGTCGTCTATCTCCAGGACGAAACCGCCGCGAGCCGCTCGTCCGGTGCGCATGGTGACCCGGGTGTGCGGCGGCGAGAACATGGTGGCGTTCTCGACGAGCTCGGCGATCAGGTGCACGACGTCCGCGACGGCGTCCGCGGCGACGCCCACCGGCTCCATCGGGGGCACCTCCACGCGGGCGTAGTTCTCGATCTCGCTCACCGCGGAGGACACGACGTCGGCGAGGGGGACCGGGCGCCGCCATCGACGGCCGGGTGCCGCGCCGGAGAGGATGATCAGGCTTTCCGCGTGGCGGCGCATCCGGGTGGTGAGGTGGTCGATGCGGAACAGCTCCTCCAGGACGTCCGGATCGTGGGTCCGCCGCTCCAGCGTGTCGACGAGCTTCAACTGCCGGTGTACGAGCGCCTGGTTGCGCCGGGCGATGTTCAGCAGCACCGCGGACATGCCCCGGCGCAGCGCGGCCTGCCGGACGGCGGCCTCGACGGCCGCGAGCCGTGCGGCGTTGAAGGACCGGCCGACCTGCCCGATCTCGTCGTCGCCCGCCTCCCCGTCGGCGAGCGGCGGCGCCTCGGTGGCGGCGTCCACGTCCTCTCCGGCGCTCAACCGCTCCATCACGTCGGGCAGTTGGTGTGCGGTCAGCAGATCGGCGGCATCCCTCAGCGTCTCCAGGCGCCGGGAGATGCGCCGGGCGCCGCGTACCGCCAGCCACAGCGACAGGGCAACGGCCGCGAGGCCCACCACACCGACGGCGACCGCCTTGGCCAACTCCCGGTAGGCGAACGCCCGTCCGCGTTCGGCGGAGTTCACGGCCGACTCGGTGCACAGCAGCATGTACCGCTTGACGGCCCGGTCGGTGGTGGTGCGCCAGGAGTCGGCCGCGACGGCCTCGCCCGCGCCGTCCGCTCCGGCCCGCAGCAGGGCGTCCTCGCTCGCGGTCAACTGCCGGTGCAGGTCGCTGCGCCGGAACTCCTCGAACAGCACCCGTGAGTCGGACGGCAGGTCGGGCACATACGTCCGCTCGAAGACCCGGCGGTCCTCGATGGTCGCGGTCAGCGTGTCGTACTGCCGGTCGGTGAGGGTGCCCGCGGCGCGCGCCCCGGCGACCAGGGCGTCCTCGCGCGAGACGAACTCCCGCACCCGGACCAGCTCGATGACGACCTGCGCCTCCCGCGCCAACTGCCCGGCCTGCAGGGCGGTGAGCGTGGACTGGACGTCGAAGCCGGGCTCCACGAGGGTGCTGTACTCGCTCACCGCACGGTCCCAGGAGATGTCCCGGGACAGCACCCGCTGGCGCAGCGCCTCCAGCTGGTCGGCGGAGTCCACGACGGCGTCGAGCACCTGCCGCTGCCGCGCGGAGAGCCGGTCGCGGTCGCCGTCCCGGATCGCGTCGCGCATGGCGCTCACCGCACGGTCGGTGCGACGCTGCTGCTCCAGGAGGTCCACGGCAGTGTCGGTACGGTGCCCGGCGCCCAGGTACGCGGCCGAGAGCCGCCGCTCGATCTGCATCTGCCCGATGGCCGTGTCCACGGGCGTGCCGAAGTCCTCGTAGACCCCCTGGACCCGGATCAGCGCGCGCAGTTCGCCGGTGACGGACCACATGGCGAAGCTCCACAGCATCATCAGAGCGATCACCGGCGCGACCGCGAGCGCCACGATCCGGGCACGCACGGTGGTGGGACGGCCGATGGGCCGGCGCATGGTCTCCCCAGGGCGACAGGACGGTCGGACGGCTGGACACAGTCGGTTACCCACCGGTTCTACCCACCGGTAGCAAGCCGCGGCACAACCTACGGGACGGCGCCGAGGACCGCAATGGTCGCCCGCGCCACCGCTGCCTCATGGCTTACGCCTCCCGCGCCCCGTTCCTCCGGCCGCCATCACCAGCGCGGTCACCAGATACGGCACCCCGAACACCGCGAACGCCGTGCTGTGCCCGGTCGACGAGGCGACCGCCGCGTAGCCGCCGAACACGGCGACCGTGGCCAGTTCGGTCCCCAGGCCCGCGACCGATGTCAGGGTCGCCCGCCCGGTGTCGTCGATCCGCCGCTGGAGCCGGGCGTCGGCCAGCACGTTCGCGAGCTGGAACCCGCCGAAGGCGACGGCGACCAGCACCAGCCCGGCCGGCGTCCGTGCCAGGGCGCCCGCCGCGAGGGCCAGTGCGGAGCCCCCGAGCAGCGCAACGAACCCGGTCCGGCCCAGGCGTTCGCCCGCACCGGCGAGCAGGCTGCCGGCCGTGGCGCCGGCCCAGATCAGCAGAAGCAGGTAGGGAGCGGCCCAGCCGGGGACGCCGGTGTCGCGCACCAGCAGCGGCGTGTACTCGTCGAGCGCACCCCACACCGAGGCGACGAGGGCGACCAGCAGGAGCGCGGCCCGGACGGGCCGATCGGTCCGGGCCGCGGCGAGCCCGGACCGCAGGGTGCCGGCCCAGCTCGCGCTCCCGGTCGCCGGCGACCGGTGCTCCGGGAACCGGCTCGCCGTGGCCGCCGTCAGCAGGCAGGTCAGCACGCTCGCCGCGCCCACGGCCGGGTAGCCGCCGAGCGCGAACACCGGCCCGGCGAGTCCCATCGCGGCCATCACGGCCACCAGGCCCGCGGCACGGGCGCGGCCCATCACGCGCGCGTAGTCGTCGGCCGCACCGAGCCGGTCGAGCTCCTCGTACACCAGCGCCTCCAGGGCGCCGGATCCCAGCGCTCCGCCGACGCCCCACAGGACGAAGCCGAGCGCGAACGCCCAGTACGACGGCGTGAGCACCCACAGGGTGAAGCCGACGGCGGTCAGCAGCGGGCCGAGCCACAGCAGCAGCCGACGGGAGACGGCGTCGGCGAGGGCGCCGGAGGGGACCTCCAGCACGACAGCGGTGACGGACCACAGTGCGAAGAGGAAGGAGATCTGCCCGACCGTCAGACCGGTGTCGCTGAAGAGCAGCGCGTACAGCGGGTAGAGCAGGACGAACTCGTCGAGGAACGCGTAGCCGTACAGCGTGGCGGTCAACCGCCGGACGCCGGGCTCCCGTTGCTCCCGTTCACATGAAGATCAATGTCGCCAGGTCATGGCTCCGATGCTACGCGGCGATCCTCCCCCGGCCCAGCGAATTACGTCGGCGACCCCGACGAGAAGCGCCGCAGCAGCGGCGACAGCACCAGCACCGACTTGGTGCGCTCCACGAACGGCTCCCCCGCGATGCGCTCCAAGACCCGTTCGAAGTGCCGCATGTCGGAGGCGAAGACCTGGGCGATCGCGTCCGCGTCCCCGGTGACGGTGGACGCGGCCACGACCTCCTGGTAGCGCTCCAGGCCCCGCTGGATGGTCTCCGGCGAGGTGTTGCTCCGGCAGTAGATCTCGACGAACCCCTCGGTCTCCCAGCCGAGCGCCGACGGGTCCACCCGTACGGTGAAACCCGTGATGGCACCGGTGGCGCGCAGCCGGTCCACGCGCCGTTTCACGGCGGGCGCGGACAGGCCGACGAGCTGCCCGATGTCGGCGTAGGAGCGGCGGGCGTCCTCGGCGAGGGCGTGCACGATGCGTTCGTCGAGATCGTTCAGCACTGCGGGTGGTTCACTTCACTTCTGCTGCGGCGAGACGGGAACGGCGATAGCCGTACACGAAGTAGAACACGAGACCGGCGGCCATCCAGAACCCGAAGACGACCCAGGTCACGGTGTCGAGGCTGAACATGTTGTACGCGCAGAAGGCGAAGCCCAGGATCGGCAGAACCGGGCCGAACGGCACCTTGAACGTGCGCTCCAGCTCGGGTCGCCTGTAGCGCAGGACGATCACCGCGATGTTGACCAGGGCGAAGGCGAACAGCGTGCCGATGCTGGTGGCGTCGACGAGCTTGCCCAGCGGGATCAGGGCCGCGAGCACACCGCAGAACAGGGACACGATCACCGTGTTGAGGCGGGGCGCGCCGGTCTTCGGGTGGATCTTTCCGAGCGACTTGGGCACCAGGCCGTCGCGGGACATCGCGAACAGGATGCGGGTCTGGCCGTAGAGCACGGTGAGGACGACGCTCGCGATGGAGATGACCGCGCCGAGCGCGAGCAGGGTGCCCCAGAAGGTCTGGCCGCTGACGTCGTTCATGATCGCGGCGAGCGAGGCGTCGGAGCCCTCGAACTTGGTCCAGTTCCACGCGCCGACGGCGACGGCCGCGACGAGCACGTACAGCGCGGTCACGATGATCAGCGACAGCATGATCGCCCGCGGCAGGTCGCGCTTGGGGTTCTTGGCCTCCTCACCGGCGGTGGAGGCGGCGTCGAAGCCGATGTACGAGAAGAACAGCGTGGCACCGGCGGCGCTGACCCCGGCCATGCCGAGCGGCATGAAGTCGGCGTAGTTGCCGGACTTGAAGCCCATGAAGCCGACTGCGCAGAACAGCACAAGGGCGGCGATCTTCACCGCGACCATGATCGTGTTGACGCGGGCGGACTCACGGGCGCCGCCCAGCAGGAACACCATCGCCAGCAGGACGACGATCAGGGCGGGCAGGTTGATGATGCCGCCCTCACCGGGCGCCGAGGACAGGGCGGACGGGATGGTGACCCCGATGGTGCCGTCGAGCAGCTCGTTGAGGTACTCGCCCCAGCCGACGGCGACGGCGGCCACCGAGACGCCGTACTCCAGCACCAGGCACCAGCCGCAGACCCAGGCGACCAGTTCGCCCATCGTTGCGTACGCATACGAGTACGAGGAGCCTGCGACCGGGATGCTGCCCGCCAGCTCGGCGTACGAGAGGGCCGAGAACAGTGCGGTGAGTCCGGCGATCACGAACGCCAGGGTGACCGCGGGGCCGGCCTCGGGGACGGCGTCGCCGAGGACGACGAAGATACCGGTGCCGAGGGTGGCACCGATGCTGATCATGGTGAGCTGCCACAGCCCCAGGGAGCGCCGAAGCGCGCCTCCCTCGCCCTGGCCACCTTCCGCGACCAGGTGTTCCACGGGCTTACGACGCATCAGGCGCGCGGCGACGCCCGGGGACGGCGGGGCGGTCTGGCGATTGTTCTGCGGGGGTGCGCCTTGGTCGAGCACGCGCTGGCTCCTTCATCGCTGCCGGTCAGGGAGACGGGGACCGGCGGCACCCCTTCGAGCAGGGACCCACCGAGCGGGGTCCCCGCCACGCCACGTACGAGGCGACAGCCTATGAGCAGCGACGTTGCCCTTGTAATGCAGCAACCTTGCGTATGCCCGCAAGATCATTGCGTTCATCGGGAAGGTGTGAGCGTTCGTTGCACGGCGGCTGTCGACCGTTGCGCGAACGCTGTTTCAGAGCTCGTCCGGGCCTCCCGCGACCGCCCGCGCCTCGGCCGCGTCCGACGCGTCGAAGCCCATCTGGCCGGGCTTTCCGTACGCCTCGGCCTGGGCGTCGATCCAGCGTGTGTGCGCCTCCCAGGCGGCCTGTTTGCTGGTGCCCAGCGCCGCGCCGATCCGGGACCAGGAGGCGCCGGCCTCACGGGCGGCGCGCACGGTGAGCTGACGCCCGTACGCGGCCTTGCGGGCCACGACCTCGCTCAGCGCGAGAAGTTCCAGCAGCTCGGCCCGGTCGAGGGCCTCCTCGTCACTGCCTGCCCCGGCCAGCGACTCACGTCGGCGCAACTCGTCGAGACGGGCCACGGCGGTCAGAAGCGTGTACTGCGGCTCGATGCCCTGCGGTGTCGTCATGACTCCAGGCTTGCGTCAAGCCTTCTTGACGTCAAGATGGCTTGACCCCTCGCCTTCCGGACAAAGCGCCGGGGATGCGAACGGCCCCCGGTTTTCCCGGCGGGCGGGACAACGGGGGCCGTACGAGAGGGAGTCGGCTCAGTTCCAGCTGGCGTGCAGGGGCTTGCCCTCGGCGTAGCCAGCGGCGCTCTGGATGCCGACGATGGCCTTCTCGGCGAACTCCTCGAGGGAGCCGGCGCCGGCGTAGGTGCAGGAGGAGCGGACGCCCGCGATGATCGAGTCGATCAGATCCTCGACGCCGGGGCGGGCCGGGTCCAGGTACATGCGGGACGTGGAGATGCCCTCCTCGAACAGCCCCTTGCGGGCCCGGTCGTACGCCGACTCCTCCGACGTGCGGTTGGCCACCGCGCGTGCGGACGCCATGCCGAACGACTCCTTGTAGTAGCGACCGTCGGGGTCCTGCTGGAGGTCGCCCGGCGACTCGTACGTGCCCGCGAACCACGAGCCGACCATCACGTTGGACGCACCCGCGGCCAGCGCCATCGCCACGTCACGCGGGTGCCGGACACCACCGTCGGCCCACACGTGCTTGCCGTACTTCTTCGCCTCGGCGGCACACTCCAGCACGGCCGAGAACTGCGGCCGGCCCACGCCGGTCATCATCCGGGTCGTGCACATGGCGCCGGGTCCCACGCCGACCTTGACGATGTCGGCGCCCGCCTCGATCAGATCGCGCACGCCCTCCGCGGAGACGACGTTGCCCGCGACGACGGGGACCTGCGGATCGAGGTCACGCACCAGCTTGACGGCGCTGATCATCGACTCCTGGTGGCCGTGCGCGGTGTCGATGACGAGCGTGTCGACGCCTGCGTCGAGCAACTGCTTGGCATTGCCCGCGACATCGCCGTTGATGCCGACGGCGGCGGCGATACGCAGCCTGCCGTTCGCGTCGGTGGCCGGCGTGTACAGCGTGGCGCGCAGGGCGCCCTTGCGGGTGAGGATGCCGGCGAGCTTGCCGTCCGCGTCGACGGCGGGGGCGTAGCGCCGGTTGTGGTGGTCGAGGGTGTTGAAGGCCTCGCGCGGGTCCATGCCGGCGTCGAGCAGAAGCAGGTCGTCCTTGGACATGACCACTTCGAGCTGGGTGAAGCGGTCGACGCCGGTCAGGTCCCGGTCGGTGACGACACCGATCGGGCGGTGCTCCTCGTCGACCACCACACCGGCGTTGTGCGCACGCTTCGGCAGCAGGGACAGCGCGTCGGCGACGGTCTGGTGCGGCACCAGCACGATCGGGGTGTCCAGGACCAGGTGGCGGCTCTTCACCCAGGAGACGACCTCGGTGACGACCTCGATCGGAATGTCCTGCGGAATGACCACGAGGCCGCCGCGCCGGGCCACCGTCTCGGCCATGCGACGGCCGGCGATCGCCGTCATGTTGGCGACGACGAGCGGAATCGTGGTGCCCGTGCCGTCCGGGGAGCTGAGGTCCACGCCCTGACGGGAGCCGACCGCGCTGCGGCTCGGCACCATGAACACGTCGTCGTACGTCAGGTCGTACGAGGGCTGGATGTCGTTGAGGAAACGCACGTGCTGCACATCCCAGTCGATCAGAGGTGGCCCCCGGACAGGTCAGCCAGGGGGAAGAGCACGTACTTCATTGTCCCATGACGGCCGGAATGCGATGCCCGGTCACTTCATCCAGGCTGGTCAGAGCCGCCTTCGGAGGATCCTCCAAGGGCGAGCGCCACGGTCAGCGCCGACGCCACGTCCGCGGCCTGGACGAACACCTCCTGGGCGGTCTCCCACTCCTGTGGGCGCGCCTTCGCGTACGGCTGCCAGTTCCGTACGACGATCAGCAGCCCCTTCTCGACGGCGTCCTCGGGCCAGACGTCGTGGTCGGAGAGGCTGTCGGCCAGCGCGTCCCAGTTGCGGCCGAACCAGTCGGGCAGCTGAAGGGCCCGGGCGCAGCGGTCCATCAGGCCGGCCTTGTCCGTGACCCCGTCGAGGTCGAGGGTGACCACGAGCTCCGTCATCTCAGTACCGCCCTGAACGAGTCGTAGTGATCGTCGGTGTAGTAGATCTCGCCGCCCCGCCCGGTGACAATGCGCCGGGCGCCGCGATCGCGTGAGCCGGGCGTCCTGACGGTGTATTCGCGGTAGTAGCCGCGCTCGTGCGTCGGCAGCAGCCGCTCGAAGTTCCCGAAGACGGCACCGTCCCTGGCGTACGGGAACGGTCCGCCCTCGTCGATGAGCCGGAGCGTCTCGCGGGCCTCGGCGGGGAGCTCGGCCTCCCGGACGGTGGCCGTGTCCCGGGCCCACGACGGTGGGGCGGAAGTGTCGCCGCATCCCACGAGCAGGACGGCGAAGAGGCAGGCCAGCACCCGGGGGACGAACCGCAGCACCATGCCGCCGATGCTGCCACGGCCGCCCCCGCACGGCCTTCCGTCAGGCCCCGTCCGGGTCGGCCCGGTTCAGCGCGGGTCGCGGCGTCGGCCCTGCGGTCATCAGGTAGTCGGCCGCGGACGTGTCCGTCACCAGGCTGGTGACCAGCCCCGAGCGCAGCACGGCATCGATCGCCGCCGCCTTGCGCTGCCCGCCGGCGATCGCGACGACCTCGGGGATACGGCGGAGCTGGTCGGCCTTGACCGTGATGCACCGCTCACCGAGGTCCCGTCCGACCCGGCGGCCGTCGGAGTCGAAGAGGTGCGCGGACATCTCGGCGGCGACTCCGAGGGACGCGTAGTGCGCACGCTCCTCGTCGCTGAGCATGTCGTGCACCGTCGAGATGCCCGGCTCCCAGGAGCCGATGGAGACGCAGGCGACCGTGACCTTGTCGAAGTACTCGAAGGCCCGGGCGATCCCGGTCTGATTGCGCAGCGCGGCCGCCGTGGCGGCGTCCGGCAGCAGCATCGGCGCGTAGATGGGATGCGCGTCACCGCCGGACACCTGCGCGGCCCGCCGCACGGCCTCCACCGAGCCGCGCTCGGCGGTCCCGGCGTCGTACACGCCCGTCAGCTGCACCACCGTGCAGGGCGGCAGCCGGTCGAGGGCGGCGGCCATGTGGATGGTGGACCGGCCCCAGGCCAGGCCCAGGACGTCCCCCTCGTTGACGAGCTCGCCGAGCAGGTCGGCGGCCACCTCACCCAGGTTCTCGGGATCCGGGGTCTCCTCGGCCTCGGCCGGGGATTCGACCACGACGGCGTGCCTGAGGCCGTAGCGGGCGCGCAGCGCGTCGGAGCGCTCGGCGTCCAGCTCGGCCGGGACGCGGATCTCGATGCGCACGAGATCCCGTTCGAGGGCGGTCTCCAGGACCCGGGCCACCTTGAAGCGGCTGACGCCGAACTCCTCAGCGATCTGGATCTTGGACTTTCCCTCGAGGTAGAAGCGGCGGGCCATGGCCGCCGCCTGCACCAGCTCAGCGGGTCCCATCCGCATGGCTGACCGGCCCGCCGACATACCCGACACGGCGATCTCCTCACTGCTGTTCACACTCTGGATTCGCCGTTCATCCTTGCAGATCCGGCGCGGTTGATCAGCCCTGATCGACGACCGACGGGCGCCGTTCACGTAACCGTGGCTCAGTGGTCGCACGCCCATGTTGCCTGCTTCGTCACGGCCTCCGCCTTGGCCCGCAGGTCACGCACCGCGGCGGCCGGGTCGGCGGCGCCGTACACCGCCGAACCCGCGACGAAGACGTCGGCGCCCGCCTCCGCACACCGCTCGATGGTTGCGTCCGAGACCCCGCCGTCGACCTGGAGCCACAGTTCGAGGCCGTGCTTGCCGATCAGCTCACGGGTGCGGCGGATCTTCGGAAGCATGATGTCGAGGAACGCCTGCCCGCCGAAGCCCGGTTCGACCGTCATGATCAGCAGCATGTCGAGCTCGGGAAGCAGATCCTCGTACGGCTCGATGGGCGTCGCGGGCTTGAGCGCCATGGACGCGCGGGCGCCCTTGGCCCTGATCTCCCGGGCGAGACGCACCGGTGCGGCGGCCGCCTCCACATGGAAGGTGACCGAAGAGGCACCCGCTTCCACGTACTGGGGTGCCCACCGGTCGGGGGCCTCGATCATCAGATGGCAGTCCAGCGGAGTGTCCGTCGCCCGGGCCAGGGACTCCACGACCGGCACGCCGAGCGTGAGGTTCGGTACGAAGTGGTTGTCCATGACGTCGACGTGGAGCCAGTCGGCCCCCTCGACCGCCTTCGCCTCGTCGGCGAGGCGCGCGAAGTCGGCGGACAGGATGCTGGGGTTGATCTGCACGGCCATGCCCCAAGCCTGCCATGCCCTCCGGGGGTGAGCGTCATCGGTGTCGGGTGGGAATGGTTGCAGAAGCAGCGCGGGCCGTCTGTGGCTGGTCGCGCCCGCGGTGGGGGTCCCCCCGCTCGAGCGAAGCCGAGGGTGGGGGAGGAGCCGCATATGTCACGGCCCCGCGCCCCTTACGGGGCGGTCCTCCGGATGAGCGCCAGGTACATCGCGTCCGTTCCGTGCACATGGGGCCACAGCTGTACGTCGGGGCCGTCGCCGAGGTTCGGTACGTCCGGCAGCAGTGGACGGGCGTCGATGAGTTCCGTCTCGGGGAACTGCTTGAGCACGTCGGCTACCACGGCCCGGGTCTCGGCGAGGTGCGGCGAGCAGGTCGCGTAGCCGACGACGCCGCCGACGCGCACGGACTCCAGGGCGGTGCGCAGCAGCCCGCGCTGGAGCGGCGCGAAGCCGTCGAGGTCCTCGGGCCGGCGCCGCCAGCGCGCCTCGGGCCGCCGCCGCAGGGCGCCCAGCCCGGTGCACGGCACATCCATCAGTACGCGGTCGAAGGTGCCCGGCAGCCACGGCGGCCGGGTCCCGTCGGCGGCGATCACCTGGTAGGGCCCGGGATTGCCGTGCAGTGCCTTGGCGACCAGTCCGGCCCGATGGGGCTGCTTCTCGGCGGCCAGCAGCGCGGCACCCCGCTCGGCGGCGAGGGCGGCGAGCAGCGCGGCCTTGCCACCGGGTCCGGCACACCCGTCCAGCCACCGCTCGTCGGGCCCGTCGACCGGCGCGTTGGCCAGGGCCAGCGCCACGAGCTGGCTGCCCTCGTCCTGCACGCCCGCACGACCGTCCCGTACGGCCTCGATCGCACCGGGTTCGCCGCCCTCGGTGAGCCGCACGGCGTACGGCGACCAGCGCCCCGGCACGGCGGCGTCCTCACGCAGCAGCTCATCGGTCGTGGCCCGCCCCGGCCGGGCGACCAGCGTCACCTCCGGCCGCTCGTTGTCGGCCGCCAGCAGCTCCTCGATGCCGGTCCGCCCGCCGCCCAGCGCGTCCCACAGCGCGGAGACGATCCAGCGCGGATGCGAGTGCACGACGGCGAGATGGTCCTCGGGATCCTCGTCGTAGGGCGGCGCAATCCGCTCCAGCCATCCGTCGAGGTCGTGCTGGGCGACCTTGCGCAGCACCGCGTTGACGAACTTGGCCCGCCCGTCGCCGAGCACGACCCGGGCGAGCTCGACGGTGGCGGAGACGGCCGCATGGGACGGGATGCGCGTCCCCAGCAGCTGGTGCACACCGAGGCTCAGCACGTCGAGCACGGGCGGATCGACGTCCCTCAACGGCCGGTCGACGCACTCCGCGATGACGGCGTCGTACGTCCCCTGCCGGCGCAGCGTCCCGTACACCAGCTCGGTGGCGAGGGCGGCGTCCCGCCCGTCGAAGTCCCCGCTCTCGCGCGCCTTGCGCAGCAGTGGCGGCAACACCAGGTTGGCGTACGCGTCCCGCTCGTCGACCGCCCTGAGCGCCTCGAAGGCGAGGATGCGCACGGGGTCCTTCTTGGGCCGACGGTAGGGCTTGCCGGGTTTGCGGGGCCGACGGGAGGTGTCGCTCACGAAAAGGTGCTCCGGGTTTCTGTATACGGTGTGCACCCAGCGTACGTCGAAGGGCTCCCACCGGGCCGTCAGGCCCCGAGCCTCTCCCCCTCCGCGATACGCACCCCGCGCGCCCAGTCCGCCGCCCGCATCGGCTTCTTGCCCTGAGCCTGCACCCACAGCAGCTCGACGGCGTACGAGCCGGTGCCGACATGGACGCTGTTCTTGCCGACCGCCGGCTGACCGGGGGCGAGATCCGTCCGGTCGGGCACGGGCGCGACCTGGACGAGCTTGAGCCGCTCGCCCCGGAAGGTGGTCCAGGCGCCCGGCGCGGGGGTGCAGCCCCGCACCACCCGGTCGATCCGCAGGGCGGGCGCGGACCAGTCGACCCGGGCGTCCTCGACGGTGATCTTCGGTGCGATGGTGACGCCGTCGGCGGGCTGCGGTACGGCCTTCAGCGTGCCGTCCTCGATGCCGTCCATGGTTGCGGCGAGCAGCCCGGCGCCGGCGAAGGCGAGCCGCGTCAGCAGGTCGCCGCTGGTGTCGGTGGGCCGGATCGTTTCGGTCACGGTCCCGTAGACGGGCCCGGAGTCGAGCCCTTCCTCGATGAGGAACGTGGACGCCCCCGTGATCTCGTCGCCCGCCATGATGGCGTGCTGCACGGGCGCGGCCCCCCGCCAGGCGGGCAGCAGCGAGAAGTGCAGGTTGACCCAGCCGTGGGCGGGGACGTCGAGGGCCACGCGGGGCAGCAGCGCCCCGTAGGCGACGACGGGACAGCAGTCCGGCCCGATCTCCCGCAGGCGGTCCAGGAACTCCGGGTCCCGCGGCTTCACCGGCTTCAGCACCTCGATCCCGGCCTCCTCGGCCCGCTCGGCGACGGGGCTCGCGACCAGCCTGCGCCCCCGCCCGGCCGGCGCATCCGGCCGCGTGACAACGGCGGCCACCTCATGCCGCCCGGAGGCAAGCAGGGCGTCCAGAGCGGGAACAGCGACCTCGGGGGTACCGGCGAAGACAAGCTTCATGGGCGGACACGGGCCTCTCGGCTGGGCTGGCAACGGGCAACACACAAGTCTATGAGCCCGGAAAGCCGCCGACGACGACCAACCCCCACGGGAGACGTCAGCTTCTCGCCCAACGGGAAACGGGTGGTGCACGGGTGGGAGAAAACCGGAGCCCGGCCGAAGGCCGAGCCGACCGCGCACACCCGGCACGGACAGGCGCACGCATATGCCCATACGCCCCCACTGCGTGACCCGCGGAGCGAATCCGCGTTGGTCAAGAAAGAGTTGACCACAACGGGCCGCGCGACCATCGCGGCCCGATCCTTTCTCCTCAACGCCGGTTCGAGAGGCTTGTTCATGGCCGACCACGCAACCCACGACGCCCAGGCTCGGGCCAGCCTGCACTTGCTGGTGCGGGACATCGAGCGGGTCCGCCGGCAGGTGGACGCACTGCGCACGCTCACCGCCCAGCTGGGCAACGTCTACCGCCCGCGCCGCTCCGGCCCCTCCACGGGCTTCGTCGTCTACGGACGCGCCCCCGCCCCGACGGTCCGGCTCGCCCAGGAACTGCGGGACAGTGTCGAGACCCTGGTGACGGCCGCGGTCGACTTCGACCGCTCACTGGGCTTCTCGTGGGACGCGGTGGGCTCCGCACTCGGTGTCACCAAGCAGGCGGTCCACCGTCGTTACGGCTCTCGCCGCGCCACTGCACAGGCGGCCGCCGAGGCCGAGCGGAGCACGGAGCCGTCGGGCACCCGCACGGTCAATGTCAACACCGGAATCCCCACCGTGCCGACGGTCCCCGCGGCC
>NZ_JBQQCE010000179.1:0-18102 GCF_052245645.1 Streptomyces sp. KR55
CCCGGCCTGCCGGGTTCCAGCCCCGCCGAGCGCCCGCCCGGGGCCACCGGCGCCCTCGCCACCGCCCTGGGTGCCGCCTACGCCGCCACGGCCGCCCGCCCCTACGTCCACGCCACGCTCAACCCGTCACCCCCGCTCACCCAACGCGCCGTGGGCGGCGGCATCCGGGCCACGATCCCGCTCCAGGCCGCGCTCGCCGCCCGTTCCGGCGCGGCCGCCACGTCCCTCCTGGTCGCGGCCCTGGCCCCGGCCGGCCGGATGCTCGCGAGGAGGGCCGGCATGAGGAAGGTGAGCATCACGTGAGCCGGAACCCGAACCAGGGGCCGAACGCGGACGCGGCCGCGGCCCTGGTCACGTCCGTGGGCCTGCGGCCGAACCCGGACGGCGTCCTCCCGCCCCCTCTCCGCTTCGGCTACGGCACCAACGGCCTCGCCGACCTCCGTCTCGACGACGCCCTCACCCTGCTGGCCGACCTCGGCTACGACGGCGTCGGGCTGACCCTCGACCACATGCACCTCGACCCGCTCGCCCCCGACCTGGCCTCCCGCACCCGCCGAGTCGCGCAGCGCCTCGGCACGCTCGGGCTGACCGCCACCGTGGAAACGGGCGCCCGCTATGTGCTCGACCCGCGCCGCAAACACGGCCCCTCCCTGCTGGACCCCGACCCCGAGAACCGGGCCCGCCGGGTCGACCTGCTGCTCCGCGCCGTCCGGGTCGCCGCCGACCTCGACGCCCACGCCGTGCACTGCTTCAGCGGGACCCTCCCGGCCGGCACGGACGAGGACACGGCGTGGAAACGCCTCGCCGAGAGCCTCGCCCCCGTACTGGACGCCGCAACCGCCGCCGGCATCCCGCTCGCCGTCGAGCCCGAACCGGGCCACCTCCTCGCCACCCTCGCCGACTTCCACCGCCTCCGTCGGCTGCTGGGCGAGCCTGCCGCTCTCGGCCTCACCCTCGACATCGGCCACTGCCAGTGCCTCGAACCCCTTTCTCCGGCCGACTGCGTCCGCGCGGCGGCCCCCTGGCTGCGGCACGTCCAGATCGAGGACATGCGCCGCGGTATCCATGAGCACCTTCCTTTCGGGGACGGGGACATCGACTTCCCGCCCGTCCTCGAAGCCCTCGCCGCAACCGGCTATCAGGGCCTGACGGTCGTCGAACTGCCCCGCCACTCGCACGCGGGCCCCCACTTCGCCGCACACTCCCTCCCGTTCCTCCGCAACGCAGCGCCGACCCGACCCGGCACGGTTGCCCCGCAGGCCATGTCGTCCTCCACCGCACACCCCGACGCCACGCCGCCGAACACCACGCCACCCAACGGGCCAGTCCTACCCCCCACTGCGCCCGTCGCACCACCCGGCGAGCCCTCCGCCACCCCCGAAGGGAGCACCCCATGACCCGCCACCACGCCACCCCGGCCACCCCGGCGGCGAGAACCAACGACACGACCCCCGCCCGCACCCCTCTCGAAACCCTCCACACCCATCTGAGCACCCACCTCTCTGCACCCGCCCGTGCCTGGCTCGAGCGAGCCCTCACCGAGGCCGCCGCACATCCTGGAACGCACGGCCCGATCTCCGTCTGGGAGCTGCGCCTTGCCGAGGCCGGCCGCCGCTGCGGTGACGAGCACGCCGACGCCGCCCGCGTCCTGATCCTGCACGCCGCCCGAGCCGACCCGGCCGCACTCACCCGCGTCTATCGCCAGGGAACCGCCGCGGAACGCCGCGCCGTCCTGCACGCACTGCCCCACCTCGTGCCCGGCCCGGACGCCCTCCCGCTGATCGAGGACGCCCTGCGGACCAATGACACCCGCCTCCTCGCCGCCGCCGTCGGCCCCTACGCGGCCCGGCACCTCGACCCGCACAACTGGCGTCACGCCGTGCTGAAGTGCCTCTTCACCGGCGTGCCCATCGACGAGCTGGCCGACCTGGAACGCCGCGCCGGCGCCGACGCCGAACTCGCCCGCATGCTCGGCGACTACGCCGCCGAACGCACCGCAGCGGGCCGTCCCGTACCGGAGGACCTGCACCGCGTCCTGGCCCTGACCGAGTCCGCGCCGCCGGCGCACGGCTCGGACACCCCCCACGGCAAGGAGTCCTGATGCGCATCTTCGACCCCCACATCCACATGACGTCCAGGACCACCGACGACTACCAGGCCATGCACGCCGCGGGCGTCCGCGCGCTCGTCGAGCCCTCCTTCTGGCTCGGCCAGCCCCGCACCTCGCCCGCCACCTTCCTCGACTACTTCGACTCCCTCCTGGGCTGGGAACCCTTCCGTGCCGCCCAGTACGGCATCGCCCACCACTGCACCCTCGCCCTGAACCCCAAGGAGGCGAACGACCCGCGCTGCGTCCCCGTCCTCGACGAACTGCCCCGGTATCTCGTCAAGGACCAGGTCGTGGCCGTCGGCGAGATCGGCTACGACTCGATGACCCCCGCCGAGGACACCGCCCTCGCCGCACAGCTCCAGCTCGCCGCCGACCACGAGCTGCCCGCGCTCGTGCACACCCCGCATCGCGACAAGCTCGCCGGGCTGCGCCGCACCCTCGACGTCGTCCGGGAGTCGGCTCTGTCCCCGGACCGGGTCCTGCTCGACCACCTCAACGAGACCACCGTCAAGGAGGCCAGGGACAGCGGCTGCTGGCTGGGCTTCTCCGTCTATCCGGACACCAAGATGGACGAGGAGCGGATGGTCGCCATCCTCCGTGCCTACGGCCCCGAGCAGGTGCTGGTGAACTCGGCCGCCGACTGGGGCCGCAGCGACCCCCTGAAGACCCGCAAGGTCGGCGATCTGATGCTGGCCGAGGGCTTCACGGAGGACGACGTCGACCAGGTGCTGTGGCGCAACCCCGTCGCCTTCTACGGACTCAGCGGCCGTCTGCATCTGGACGTGGCCGCGACCGATGTCACCCACGAGGGCAACTCCATCCTGCGCGGAGGGGAGTGAGCGATGCGCTTCCGCCACCCCGACGGCTCCACGGTCCACCTCGCCTACTGCACCAACGTCCACCCCGCAGAAACCCTCGACGGCGTCCTCGCCCAGCTCCGTGACCACTGCGAACCCGTCCGCCGCCGCCTCGGCCGCGACCGCCTCGGCATCGGCCTGTGGCTCGCCAGGGACGCCACCCACGCCCTGGTCACCGACCCGTCCACGCTGCGCGCCCTGCGCACCGACCTGGACCGGCGCGGCCTGGAAGTCGTCACCCTCAACGGCTTCCCCTACGAAGGCTTCGGCGCCGAAGAGGTCAAGTACCGCGTGTACAGGCCGGACTGGACCGACCCCGAGCGCCTCGACCACACCACGGCCCTGGCCCGGCTGCTCGCCGGCCTCCTCCCCGACGACGTCACCGAGGGCAGCATCTCCACCCTCCCGCTCGCCTGGCGCACCCGGCGGGCCGAGTCGGCCCACACCGCCCTGCGCACCCTCGGTGAACGCCTCGACGCACTGCGGGAACTGACCGGACGCTCCATCCGCGTCGGCCTGGAACCGGAACCCGGATGTCTCATCGAGACCACCGGCGACGCCGTAGCCCCGCTGACCGCCATCGCCCACGACCGCATCGGCATCTGCGTCGACACCTGCCACCTCGCCACCTCCTTCGAAGACCCCGACACCGCCCTGGACGCCCTCGCCCGAGCCGGCATCCCCATCGTCAAAACCCAGCTCTCTGCCGCCCTGCACGCCGAACACCCCCATCTCCCCGAAGTACGCGAGGCCCTCGCCGCCTTCGACGAACCCCGCTTTCTGCACCAGACCCGTACCTCCCCCACTCTCAACTCCGTTCGAGCGGGAGGGACCCCCATCGCCGCCGGCCTCCGAGGCACGGACGATCTGGGCGAGGCCCTGAAGGGCGAGGCCCTTCCCGACGGCGCCCCCTGGCGCGCCCACTTCCACGTCCCGCTGCACGCGGCGCCCGCCGCGCCGCTCACCTCCACACTCGACGTCCTGAAGACGGCGCTGGCCGGGCTCGTCGGCGGTCCGCGCCCGCTCACCCACCATCTCGAGGTCGAGACCTACACCTGGCAGGCCCTCCCGCCGGAGCAGCGGCCCCGGGCCCGGGCCCAGCTGGCCGACGGCATCGCCGCCGAACTCACCCTGGCCCGCGATCTGTTGACGGACCTCGGACTGAAGGAGCTCCCCTGAGCATGAGCCCTGACCCCACCCCACTCCTGGTCCTGGACGTCGTCGGCCTCACCCCCCGTCTCCTCGACCACATGCCGCACCTCAAGGCCCTCGGCCGGTCCGGCTCCCGCGCCTCGCTCGGCACCGTCCTGCCCGCTGTCACCTGCGCCGCCCAGTCCACGTTCCTGACCGGCACGATGCCGTCGGAGCACGGCATCGTCGGCAACGGCTGGTACTTCCGCGAACTCGGCGACGTCCTGCTGTGGCGCCAGCACAACGGCCTGGTCGCCGGAGACAGGATCTGGGACGCCGCCCGCCGCGTGCACCCCGGCTATACGGTCGCCAATATCTGCTGGTGGTACGCCATGGGCGCAGACACCGACATCACCGTCACCCCCCGTCCGATCTACTACGCCGACGGCCGCAAGGAACCCGACTGCTACACCCGGCCCGCGGCCCTCCACGACGAACTCACCGAGAAATTCGGCACCTTCCCGCTCTTCCACTTCTGGGGGCCCGGCGCGGACCTGGTCTCCAGCCGCTGGATCATCGACGCGACCCGCCACATCCTGCGCACCCGGCACCCCGACCTGACGCTCTGCTACCTCCCCCACCTCGACTACGACCTGCAGCGCTTCGGCCCTGACGACCCGCGGTCCCTGAAAGCGGCCGCCGACCTCGACGCCGCCATGGCCCCGCTGCTGGACGACGCCCGAGCCGAGGGCCGTACCGTCGTCGCCCTGTCCGAGTACGGCATCACCCGCGTGAACCGGCCCGTGGACATCAACCGCGCCCTGCGCCGCGCGGGCCTCCTCGAGGTGCACACCCAGGACGGCATGGAGTACCTCGACCCGATGGCCTCCCGCGCCTTCGCGGTCGCCGACCACCAGCTCGCCCACGTCTACGTGCGCCGCCCCGAGGACCTCGACGCCACCCGCGCCGCCCTCGGCGGACTGCCCGGCATCGAGCAACTCCTCGACGACGAGGGCAAGAAGACCCACCACCTCGACCATCCGCGCGCCGGCGAACTCGTCGCCGTCGCCGAACCCGACGCCTGGTTCACGTACTACTACTGGCTCGACGACGCCCGCGCCCCCGACTTCGCGCAGCTCGTCGAGATCCACCGCAAACCCGGCTACGACCCGGTCGAACTCTTCATGGATCCCCTCGACCCCTACGTCAAGGTCAAGGCGGCCACCGCCCTGGCGCGCAAGAAACTCGGCATGCGCTACCGCATGGCGGTCGTGCCCCTGGACCCCTCACCTATTCGCGGCAGCCACGGCCGCCTCCCTGCGAGCGACGACGACGGTCCGCTCCTCATCTGCTCCACCCCCCGCGCTGTCGGAGACCGCGTCGCGGCCACCGATGTCAAGCAACTCCTGCTCCGGCTCGCCGGACTCGGCTGACGCACGGCCACGTGCGCCAGCCGAGATCCGACTACCGAGAGTGAAACACACGGCACTGACAACGGCCGGTCCCGGCGGGACCGGAACCGGCCACGACCGAGAAGGCAGGCCACTCGTGACCCTGTATTCCGACCCCTCCCGCACCGAGGCGACCGCCTCCGCCGCCGACACCGCGGACGAGGGACTGCGCCGCACCCTCGGTGTGGACCGGCGCCGTTTCCTCAGCACCTGCACCGCCGTGGCGGCCGGCGCCGTCGCGGCCCCCGTCTTCGGCGCCGGCCCCGCCCTGGCCCAGGACGGCGGCAGAGACAACGACCACGACCACGGGCAGGGCGGGCAGATCCTCGTCCCGGCGCACAAGCGCGGCATCATCCTCTACACCGTCCGTGACGCCACCGCCCGCGACCCGCTCGCCACGGACCTGCCCTCCGGCTTCCGCGAGGTGTTCAAGCAGCTGGCCCGCCACGGCTACCGCCAGGTGGAGTTCGCCGGCTACCGCCAGCACGCCAACGCGCCCGGCGGCGCCAGCCTGGAGTCCGTCGAGGGCGCCAAGCTGCTGCGCTCCTGGCTCGACGAATACGGTCTGCGCGCCCAGGGCAACCACGGCTTCATCCCGTCCTCCTGGCCGCTGACCACGGCGGACCTGGACACCTTCAAGAAGCACCTCGAGATCGCCAACATCCTCGGCATGGACCACATGGGCACCGGCGGCGACCCCACGGGCAGCTCCTACCGCGCCGACTGGGACGTGGCCGCCGACAAGTGGAACGCCCTCGGCGCGATCGCCCACCGCGAGGGCATCAAGCTCTACACCCACAACCACGACGGTGCCTACGGCTTCCTGCTCGACGGCGGCCCGCTGGACGACCAGGGTCGGCCGACCCGCAGCTCGGGCATCCGGAAGCTGGAGTACTTTCTCCAGATCACCGACCCGAAGGTTGTCTGGCTGGAGATGGACATCTTCTGGGCGCACGTCGCCCAGTACAAGTTCCACACGTACACCGCCCACGACGGCTCCAGCCAGAAGAACGTCTTCGACCCGGCCGGCCTGGTCGTCCGCAACAACAGGCGCTATCCGCTGTTCCACGCCAAGGACGGCGTCGTCAGCACGACCAACGGCATGGGCTACGACATGGTGCCCTTCGGCACCGGCGTCATCGACTACACGACCTTCTTCTCACGGGTCGGGCAGCGGAACTACCACAACCCGATGGTCGAGGACGACAACTCGCCGAGCGCCACCGACCCCGCGCAGTCGCTGCGGGAGGCCAAGATCAGCTACGACAACATGGCGGCCCTGCGCAAGCGGCGCTGACCCGGAACACGGACCGGGCGGCCCTTCCCGCGTGCTGCGGGAGGGGCCGCCCGGTCCGTGCGAAGGAAGCTTCCGATTCGGTGGTTTCGATGGCAGGGACGGTTTGCGGCGTCGGGATCCTTCGGGTCAGGTCATCTCCTCACCGAGTGGCTGGGGATTGGGCGTGATGCGCTTGGTCTTCGACCGCCCCGGCGGGTGCAGGAACAGCGCCACAAAGCCGGCGAAGATCGAGATGCAGCCCGCCAGGGTGAAGGCGCCGTTGTAGCCCCAGGCGCCGACGACCACGGAACCCATACCCGCGCCCAGACCGGAGACGAGCTTGGAGCTGTAGACCATCCCGTAGTTGGTGGCGTTGTTGTTCTCGCCGAAGTAGTCCGCCGTCAGCGCCGCGAACATCGGGAAGATGGCACCGCCGCCGAAGCCGGAGATGGCGGAGAAGATCAGGAACAGCGGCAGGTTCTTGATCTCGGCCGACCAGATGATGCCGAACTGGGCGAGGCCCAGGATGGCGCACACGTAGAGCAGGCACTGCTTGCGGCCGTAGAGGTCGGAGAGCCAGCCGATGACGCCGCGCCCGGTGCCGTTGACGATCGCCTTCAGCGACATCGCGGTGGCCACGATCCCGGCCGCGAAGCCCGCATCCTCACCGATGTCGACCTGGAAGGCGATGCCGAAGATGTTCACGCCGGAGGTGCAGGCGAGACAGAACCACATCAGCGCCACCCGGCCGGTCTTCCAGGCCTCCAGCGGGGAGTACTGCTTGTCGGCCGGGGGGTTCTTCTCCAGCGAACGCCGGGCCCGCGGGTCCTCCGGCGGGTTCAGCGGGTCGACGCTTGCCGGCCACCAGTTCTTCGGCGGGTCCCGGAAGTAGAAGCCGGCGACAGCCACCACCGCGGCGAGGAAGAAACCGACCGAGACCAGCACCCAGCGGAAGTTGGAGCCGTCCATGAAGCCGGTGAAGATGAAGACGAACGGCACCGAGCCGTAGGCGAAACCGCCGTTGACGAAGCCGGTCTTGCCGCCCTTGCGCTCCGGGTACCACTTGCCGACCATGTTGACGCAGGTGGCGTACACCATGCCCGCGCCCATGCCGCTGAACATGCCGAACCCGATGAAGGCGAGCACGACATGCGGCGCGTACGCCAGCGACAGATAGCCGAGCAGTGTGCCGGCCGAGCCCAGCATCATCGCCCAGCGTGCCGGCAGCTTGCCGTTCTCACGCAGCCGCCCCGCCGGAAAGGCGACCGCGGCCTGGCAGAATATCCAGACGGTCATCATCCAGTAGATGCTGCCGCTGGACCAGTGGTGCGCCTCGTGGAGCGTGTCCTCGGCGGACGCGAACGCGTACTCGGCGGAAGAGATGCCCATCATGCCGATCCAGGGCAGGATCACCATCCACTTGCGCTTGCGCCCCATGATGTCGATGTCGGACTCGCCGACGCGGTAGACGCGTCCGTTCTTGTCGGTCACCTCCCGATAGGTGGCGACCCGCGTAACGTCAGTGGTTGTCACGTTATTTGCACCCCTTGCGTCGAAAGTTCTGGCCAGCGCCCCCTGTCCATTGCCTTTCATGCGCGCACGGGTCCCGGGGCCGGCCGACGCGCACCGTCGGCCGGCTCCCTGTTCGCTCACCTCATGAGCCGCCCCCCAACAGGCCCGCCGCCCGGGCCCAGCGGTACTTCGCGCCGAGTACGGCCACCGGCTTCTCGGTCGTGTACGGGTACGCCACGACACCCCGCTCGTAGAGGTACTGGCAGGCCTCCTCGACCTCGACGTCGCCGGCGAGCGACGCCACCACCGGCTTCTCGATCCCGCGCTCCCGGAAATCGGCCACCACGCGCGCGGTGAGCTCGGCGAAGACCATCGGAGGGGTGACGATGGTGTGCCAGTAGCCGAGGACGAGCGCATGGATGCGAGGGTCCTCCAGACCCAGCCGGATCGTCGCCTCGTACGTCGACGGCGGCTCGCCCCCGGTGATGTCCACCGGGTTGCCCGCGGCCCCGAAGGGCGGGATGAACTTCCGGAACGACGCGTCCAGGTCCGGCGGGATCTCCATCAGGGTCAGGCCGTTGTCGGTCACCGCGTCGGACAGTAGTACGCCGCTGCCGCCCGCCCCGGTGATGATCACGACGTTGTCACCCTGAGGCGTAGGAAGCACCGGCAACGCGCGCGCGTACTCCAGCATGTCGTTCAGCCCGGGCGCCCGGATGACACCGGCCTGCCGCAGGATGTCGTCGTACACGGCGTCGTCGCCCGCGAGGGCCCCCGTGTGCGAGCCGGCGGCCTTCGCGCCCGCTGCTGTACGGCCCGCCTTCAGCACCACGACCGGCTTCTTGGGGACGGTCTCCCGCGCGGCTTCCACGAACGCGCGGCCGTCCTTGAGGTCCTCCAGGTGCATGGCGATGCACTCGGTGTGCGGATCCTCGCCGAACCAGGTCAGCAGGTCGTCCTCGTCCAGGTCGGACTTGTTGCCCAGTCCGACGATCGCCGACACGCCGGTCTTCGTGGTCCGGGCGAAGCCCAGGATCGCCATCCCTATGCCGCCGGACTGCGAGGTGAGCGCCACCCCGCCCTTGACGTCGTACGGCGTGCAGAACGTGGCGCACAGGTCCTGCCAGGTCGAGTAGTAGCCGTAGATGTTCGGGCCGAGCAGCCGGATGCCGTGCCGCTCCGCTATCTCGACGATCTCGGCCTGGAGTTCGTGCTCGCCGGTCTCCGCGAACCCGGACGGGATCAGCACGGCGTTGGGGATCTTCTTGCGCCCCACCTCCTCCAGCGCCGTGGCCACGAACTTGGCGGGAATGGCGAAGACGGCCACATCCACCTCACCGGGAACGTCCGTGACACTCTTGTACGCCTTGCGGCCCAGAATGTCATTGGCCTTGGGGTTCACCGGGTGGATCTCTCCCGGGAAACCGCCGTCGACGAGGTTGCGCATCACCGAGTTGCCGATCTTGCCCTGCTCGTTGGAGGCGCCGATCACGGCGACCGAGCGCGGCTGCATCAACCGGCGCATGGAGGTGAGGATTTCGTCGCGCGAGTAGCGGCGGCGCTGCTTCGCGGGCGCCTCGGAGAGGATCACGCGGATGTCCGCGGCGACCGCTCCCTCGGGGGTGGCGATCACCGGGTTGAGGTCCACCTCGGCGATCTCCGGGAAGTCCGTGACGAGTTGGGAGACCCGGCGGATCTGCTCGGCGATCGCCCACCGGTCCACGCCCGCCGCGCCGCGCACCCCGCGCAGGATCTCCGCCGACCGGATCGACTCCAGCATGGAGAGCGCCTCGTCGGCGTCCACGGGCGCGAGCCGGAACGTGACGTCCTTGAGGACCTCGACCAGCACTCCGCCGAGCCCGAAGGCCACGACCTTCCCGAACGTCGGGTCCGTCACCGCGCCGACGATGACTTCCTGTCCCTGCGGCAGCAGCTCCTGCACCTGCACGCCCGCTATGCGGGCGTCCGCGTTGTACGCGCGCGCGTTGTCGATGATCTTGTGGAACGCGGCCCGTACGTCACCGGCCCCCTCGACGCCGACGATCACCCCGCCGGCGTCGGTCTTGTGCAGGATGTCCGGCGAGACGATCTTCATCACGACCGGCCCGCCGAACCGCGCCGCGTACGCCACAGCCTCGTCGACGTCGGTCGCCAGCTCCTCGCCCGGTACGGCGATCCCGTAGGCATCGGCGATCACCTTGCCCTCGGGTGCGGTCAGCGCCGTGCGCCCCTCGGCGCGCACGGCGTCGAGGAGCGTGCGCACCCTGAGCACCCGGTCTTCGGCCATCACGTCAGATCACTCCGTTCGACTTGAGCAGGCGCAGCTCCTCGTCGCCGAGGCCGAGCTCGCCGACGTAGACCTCTTCGTTGTGCTCGCCGAGCAAGGGCGAACTGGTCACGTCCACCGGGGAGTCGGAGAGCTTGAGCGGGCTGCCGACGGTCACGAACTCGCCGCGTTCCGGGTGCGGCACGCGGACGACCATCTCGTTCGCGACCAGCGAGGTGTCCTCGATGATCTCCTTGGTGGACAGGATCGGCCCGCACGGGATGTTGCGCGCGTTGAGCTTCTCCAGCACCTCCCACTTGGGCAGGGTCGAGGACCACTCCTCGATGAGCTGGAACATCTTGTTGAGCTTGGGCAGCCGGGCCTCCGGCGTCGACCACTCCGGATCGTCGGCCAGTTCGGGCCGACCGATCAGCTCGCTGATGGGCTGCCAGCCGACGGGCTGCACGATGACGTACACGTAGTCGTTCGGGCCGCCCGGCGCGCACTTGACCGCCCAGCCGGGCTGGCCGCCGCCGGACGCGTTCCCGGACCTGGGAACCTCGTCGCCGAAGTCCTCGTTGGGATATTCAGCGAGCGGGCCGTGTGCCAGGCGCTGCTGGTCGCGCAGCTTCACCCGGCAGAGGTTGAGCACAGCGTGCTGCATGGCCACGTTCACCCGCTGCCCGCGCCCGGTGTGCTCCCGCTGGTACAGCGCCGCGAGGATGCCCGCCACGGCGTGCACGCCCGTGCCCGAGTCCCCGATCTGGGCCCCCGTCGCCAGCGGCGGCCCGTCCTCGAAACCGGTGGTCGACATCGACCCGCCCATGGCCTGCGCGACGACCTCGTACGCCTTGAAGTTGGTGTACGGGCCTTCGCCGAACCCCTTGATGGAGGCATAGACGATCCGTGGATTGATCTCCTGGATGCGGTCCCAGGTGAAGCCCATGCGGTCGACCGCGCCCGGTCCGAAGTTCTCGACCATGACGTCGGAGCGCCGGATCAGCTCGGTGAGCAGCTCCTTGCCGCGCTCGGTCTTGGTGTTGAGGGTGATGCTCCGCTTGTTGCAGTTGAGCATCGTGAAGTAGAGGGAGTCGACGTCCGGGAGGTCGCGCAGCTGTTTGCGCGTGATGTCCCCGGTCGGCGCCTCCAGCTTGACGACGTCCGCGCCGAGCCAGGCGAGCAACTGGGTTGCGGAGGGCCCGGACTGGACGTGCGTCATGTCCAGGACGCGGATGCCTTCGAGAGCCTTGGTCGTCACCAGGTCACCTCACTTGTACATGGTCTGGTTCATGGTTCCGGGGGCGTACGCGTCCGGGTCGACCCAGACGTTGATCAGCGACGGCTTCCCGGACTCCCGGGCGCGCCGCAGCGCGGGGCCGATGTCGGCGGGGTCGCGGACCTCCTCGCCGTAACCGCCCAGCATCTGCGCGAACTTGTCGTAGTGGACGTCGCCGAGGGTGTTGCCGACCCGCTCGCGCTCCTTGCCGTACTTGGCGGCCTGGCCGTAGCGGATCTGGTTCATCGAGGAGTTGTTGCCGACGATGCCGACGAACGGGAGGTTGTAGCGGACCAGGGTTTCGAAGTCCCAGCCGGTCAGGGAGAAGGCACCGTCGCCGAAGAGGGCGACGACCTCCTTGTCGGGCCGCGCCTGCTTGGCCGCGAGCACGAAGGGGACGCCGACGCCGAGCGTGCCCAGGGGGCCCGGGTCCATCCAGTGCCCGGGCGACTTGGGCTGCACGACCTGCCCGGAGAAGGTGACGATGTCGCCGCCGTCGCCGATGTAGATCGAGTCCTCGGTGAGGAAGTCGTTGATCTCGCTGACCAGGCGGTACGGATGGATCGGCGAGGCGTCCGAGCGCAGCTGCGGCAGCCGCTTCTCCAGCGCGGTCTGCTCGGCGGCGCGCAGCTCGTCGAGCCACTCCTTGCGCTTCGACGCACCCCCGTTGACGCGCCCGGAGGCCGCCTCGGTCACCGACTTCAGCACCAGCCCCGCGTCGCCGACGATCCCCAGGTCGATGTCCCGGTTCTTGCCGACGGTCCGGTAGTCGAGGTCGATCTGTACGACGGTCGCGTCCGGCGACAGCCGCTTGCCGTAGCCCATACGGAAGTCGAAGGGCGTGCCGACGATGACGATGACGTCGGCATTGGAGAAGGCGTAGCGGCGTGACAGCTGGAAGTGGTGCGGGTCGCCGGGCGGGAGGGTGCCGCGTCCGGCGCCGTTCATGTACGCCGGGACGTTGAGTGTGCGCACCAGCTCGATGGCCGCCTCGGTGCCGCGGGTCGTCCACACCTGGCTGCCCAGCAGGATCGCGGGCTTCTCGGCGTGCACGAGGAGGTCGGCGAGCTTCTCGATCGCCTCGGGATCGCCGGCCGAGCGGGTGGAGGCGCGGTAGGCGCCGGGCTTCGGTACGCGCGCCTTGGACACCGGCACCTTCGCATCGAGGACGTCGCGCGGGATCTCCAGGAAGGAGGGGCCGGGCGCGCCGTGGTAGCACTCGCGGAACGCCATCGACACCATGTCCGCCGCGCGCGCCGTGTCCGGAACGGCCGCCGCGAACTTGGTGATCGGCGTCATCATGTCGACGTGCGGTAGGTCCTGCAGGGAGCCCATCTTGTGCTGGGTGAGGGCCCCTTGACCGCCGATCAGCAGCATCGGGGACTCGGCGCGGAAGGCGTTGGCGACTCCGGTGACGGCGTCGGTCGTCCCCGGGCCGGCGGTGACGACCGCGCAGCCCGGCTTGCCGGTGATGCGGGCGTAACCGTCGGCGGCGTGTGCGGCGACCTGCTCGTGGCGGACGTCGACGACTTCGATGCCCTCGTCGACGCAGCCGTCGTAGATGTCGATGATGTGGCCGCCGCACAGGGTGTAGATGCGATCCACCCCCTCGGCTTTGAGGGCCTTGGCGACGAGGTGACCGCCGGAGATCACGTCCTGGGTGTCGTCGGGCATGGCGAAGTCCTGTCCCTTCATAGGGGGTTGGCACGCTCTCGCGGTACATTGCATACAGTCGACGAATACTGTATGAAGCTTGTTATCCCGCATCCGGTGGGTGGTGTCCAGGGGGCGTGCGGCACTTTCCAGACAGGAGCCGAGATGGACCTGTACGAGCACCAGGCAAGGGAACTCTTCGAGGAACACGGCATCTTGGTGCCGCGGGCCGAAGTCACCGACTCGCCCAAGGAGGCGCGCGAGATCGCCCGCCGACTCGGTGGCCGGGTCGTCGTCAAGGCCCAGGTCAAGACGGGTGGCCGGGGCAAGGCAGGCGGAGTGAAGCTCGCCGCCGACCCGGCCGCCGCGGAACTGACGGCACGACAGATCCTCGGAATGGACATCAAGGGCAACACGGTCGGCAAGGTCATGCTGGCCCAACCCGTCGACATCGAAACCGAGTTCTACGTCTCCTACGTCCTCGACCGGGCAGCGGGCGGCTTCCTCGCCATCGCCTCCGCGGAGGGCGGCATGGACATCGAGGAGGTCGCCGCCACCCGGCCCGATGCCGTGGCGCGCGTGCACATCGACCCGGCCCAGGGCGTCACCTCGGCGAAGGCAGGTGAGATCGCCGCGGCGGCCGGACTGCCGCCGCAGACCGTCGACGTGCTCGTACGGCTGTGGGAGGTACTGATCCGCGAGGACGCCCTCCTCGTCGAGGTCAACCCGCTCGTGCGTACCCGGCAGGGCCAGATCCTGGCTCTCGACGGCAAGGTCACCCTGGACGACAACGCCCGCTTCCGGCAGGCCCGGTGGGGCGCCGAGGGGGCGGAGCACGACGATCCGCTGGAGGCGGTGGCCGCCGCGAAGGGCCTCAACTACGTCAAGCTCGACGGCGAGGTCGGCATCATCGGCAACGGCGCCGGACTGGTGATGTCGACCCTCGACGTGGTCGCCGGCTGCGGCGCCCGCCCCGCCAACTTCCTCGACATCGGGGGCGGAGCCTCCGCCCAGATCATGGCCGACGGTCTGACCGTCATCCTCTCCGACCCGGCCGTGAAGTCGGTGTTCGTCAACGTCTTCGGCGGCATCACCGCCTGCGACGCGGTCGCCGACGGCATCGTGCAGGCCCTGGACACGGTCCAGTTGACCAAACCCCTGGTCGTCCGCCTGGACGGCAACAACGCCGCACGCGGCCGCGTGATCCTCGACGAACGGGCGCATCCGCTGGTCCAGCAGGCCACCACCATGGACGGCGCCGCACGCAAGGCGGCCGAGCTCGCCAACGCAGCCTAAGGAGACGGGACATGGCGATCTATCTCACCAAGGAGAGCAAGGTCCTCGTCCAGGGCATGACCGGCGGCGAGGGCATGAAGCACACCCGGCGCATGCTCGCGGCCGGCACGAATGTCGTCGGCGGGGTCAACCCGCGCAAGGCGGGCCGCACGGTCGACTTCGACAACCGTGCCGTGCCCGTCTTCGGCTCGGTCCGCGCGGGCATGGACGCGACCGGAGCCGACGTCACGGTCGTCTTCGTACCGCCCGCCTTCGCCAAGGCGGCCGTCGTCGAGGCCGCGGACGCGGGTATCGGCCTCGCGGTCGTCATCACCGAGGGCATCCCGGTGCACGACTCGGTCGCCTTCACGGCGTACGCGCGATCGAAGGGCACGCGCATCATCGGCCCCAACTGCCCCGGCCTGATCAGCCCCGGTCAGTCCAACGCGGGCATCATCCCGGCCGACATCACCAAGCCCGGCCGCATCGGCCTGGTGTCGAAGTCCGGGACGCTGACGTACCAACTCATGTACGAACTCCGTGACATCGGCTTCTCGACCTGCGTCGGCATCGGCGGCGACCCGGTCGTCGGCACCACGCACATCGACTGCCTGGCCGCCTTCCAGGACGACCCGGAAACCGACCTGATCGTGCTGATCGGGGAGATCGGCGGCGACGCGGAGGAACGCGCCGCCGCATACATCCTCGAGCACGTCACCAAGCCGGTCGTCGGCTCCATCACCGGCCTCAACGCCCCCGAGGGTAAGACCATGGGGCACGTGGGCGCCCTCGTGTCCCGGTCCTCCGGAACAGCGTAGGCGAAGCAAGAAGCGTTGGAGGCGGTCGGGGTGAGGGTGGGGAGCACACCGACGGAGACGGCCCGTCTGGTGCAGGCCACGCTGGCGGGCACAGAGTGACGTCACTCATAGTTGTCGAGAGGTGACTGTCGCGCATCCCGTCGCATCACTAGCTTCCCCCTACGACGTCCCCGCACGGCAGTGCGAGCCGTGCACCGGACCAGCCATGCATCTCCCGCCCCGACTGTGCACCGAGAGCGGAGCTCACCAATGGCACCCACCCTCACCCTCAAGTCGGACACCTCCTGGGCCGACGCCTGGCAGCGCTGCCTCGCCGTCGCCCCCGAGGCCTTCCGCGACGACCGCGTCCTCAACCTCTGGAACGCCGCCTGGCAGGCCGACGGCCGGGCCCTCCCCGCCACCACACCCGTCGACGGCACCCCCGTCGCGGGCCCGCCGCGACTCGACAGCACCACCGCTCACCAGGCCGTACGTGCCTCACTCGACCAGCACCGCGCCTGGCGGCACATTCCCCTCGACGAACGCCGGGCCCGCGTCGCGGCCACCCTGGACGCCCTCACCGAGCACCGCGAACTGCTCGCGCTGCTGCTGGTCTGGGAGATCGGCAAACCCTGGCAGCTCGCGCAGGCGGACGTCGACCGGGCGATCGACGGGGTGCGCTGGTACGTCGACGGTATCGAGCCGATGGTCGCCGGCCGGGCCCCGCTGGACGGCCCGGTGTCCAACATCGCGAGCTGGAACTACCCGATGAGCGTGCTCGTTCACGCATTGCTGGTACAGGCACTGGCAGGCAATGCGGTCATCGCCAAGACCCCGACCGACGGCGGTGTCGCCTGTCTGACCCTGGCCTGCGCGCTCGCCGCCCGCGAGGGACTTCCCGTCACCCTCGTCAGCGGCAGCGGAGGCGAGTTGTCCCAGGCGCTGGTGCGGGCGCCCGAGATCGGCTGTGTCTCCTTCGTCGGCGGCCGGGACACCGGCGCCGCGGTGGCCACGGCCGTCGCCGACCTCGGCAAGCGGCACATCCTCGAACAGGAAGGACTCAACACCTGGGGCATCTGGAACTTCACGGACTGGGACACGCTCACGGCGGTCGTTCCCAAGCTCTTCGACTACGGCAAACAGCGCTGCACGGCCTACCCGCGCTTCGTCGTCCAGCGTGCGCTGTTCGACGAGTTCCTGGAGGCGTACCTCCCGGCGGTCCGCACGCTCAGGGTCGGCCATCCGCTCGCGGTCGAGCAGCGCGACGACCCCTACCCGGCGTTGGACTTCGGGCCGGTGATCAACGCGGCCAAGGCCAAGGAGCTGCACGACCAGGTGGCCGAGGCCATCGACCGCGGCGCCGTCCCACTGCACCGTGGCCGGCTGAGCGACGCGCGCTTCCTGCCCGGCCAGGACACCTCGGCGTACGTCCAGCCGGTCACGATCCTGAATCCGCCGCCGTCCTCCCCGCTGCACCACGCGGAACCCTTCGGCCCGGTCGACACCATCGTCCTGGTCGACACGGAGGCGGAGCTGCTGGCCGCGATGAACGCGTCCAACGGCGCGCTGGTCGCCACGCTGTCCACGGACGACCGGGCGACGTTCGACCGGCTCGCCCCGCAGATCCGCGCCTTCAAGGTGGGCCACGGCAAACCCCGCTCCCGTGGCGACCGCGACGAGCTGTTCGGCGGCTTCGGGGCGTCCTGGCGCGGCGCGTTCGTCGGCGGCGAGCTGCTCGTGCGTGCGGTGACGCAGGGACCGGCGGGGGAGAGGCTGCCGGGGAACTTCCCGGACTACCACCTCATGCCGTGATCACCCGTCGCGCCTGCCGAACTTGCACCGAAGAGTGACACCCCGACCACTCGCCGTGACCCGGCCGGTCGGGGTGACGCACCCGCCTCAGGGGACGGAAACGCAGGTGAAGGGCACTCCGAAACCTTGGTATTGTTGTCCGTGTCGCCCCGGGGAACACCCCCCGGCAAGGCGGCGGACACCTGGTCCGGGTGGCGGAATGGCAGACGCGCTAGCTTGAGGTGCTAGTGCCCTTTATCGGGCGTGGGGGTTCAAGTCCCCCCTCGGACACCAGCTGAGACCCCTGTTCACCAGGGGTCTCTTGCTTGTCCGGGCTGTGGCGTGACCAACAGCCCGAGCGGCCGTCGTCGTGTCACGGCAGCATTCACCCCCTGCCCCTGCCCCTGGCCGGTGCCGACGGGCTTGTGCATCACCTCGATGGCCTACGGTGTGGCCCGTGAAGAGGGAGAGAAAGCACGCCCTGGGGCTCCGGCTGGGCGGGGCAGCGGCGGCAGCCGTCGTATCCGGAGCGATCGGCGGTTGGGCCTATGCGAGGGCGGGCGGTTCGGCCGGGGACCTGACACGGGATCTGGCCGTCGGCTGGACGTATGCGGGCGCGGGCCTGATCGCCTGGTGGCGCAGGCCCGCGAACCGCACGGGTGCGCTGATGGTCGCCGAGGGCGTCACCTGGTTCCTGGGCAATCTCC
>NZ_JBQQCE010000018.1:0-40672 GCF_052245645.1 Streptomyces sp. KR55
GGCGGACGGGGTGGCCGCGGGGGTTGCCTCGGCCACGTCGGCCGCTGCCTCCGCGGGAGCGGCCTCCACCGACTTGCGGGTGCGGCGGCGGCGCGGCTTCTCCGGCGTCTCGGGGGCATCCACGGTGGCCGGGCCCTCGGCCGTCGCCACGGCGGTCTCCGCGGCCTCGGGCGCCGTGGGCTCGGCCGCTGCTATGGCCGTCGCCTCCGCCGGGGCGCCGCTACGGGTGCGGCGCCGACGGCGCAGGGTGCGCGGCGCGGCGGCCTCCTCGGCGGGGGTGTCCGTCTCCGGCGTGACCCCGGTGGTCTCGGTCGCGTCCAACGGGGTCCCGCTGCGCGTACGGCGGCGGCGTCGCGGCGTACGGGAGGGACGCTCGCGGTCGGCGGAACGGGACTCGTCCCGGCCACCCCGGCCACCGCGACCGCGCGGACCGCGGCCGCCCGGCTCGCCCAGGTCCTCCAGCTCCTCCGCGTCGAGCCCGGCGCGCGTACGCTCCGAGCGCGGCAGGACGCCCTTGGTGCCCTCGGGAATGCTGAGGTCGGCGAACAGGTGCGGGGACGTCGAGTACGTCTCCGGCGGGTCGTTGAAGTTCAGCTCCAGCGCCTTGTTGATCAGCTGCCAGCGCGGGATGTCGTCCCAGTCGACCAGCGTGATCGCCGTACCGGACGCGCCCGCGCGGCCCGTACGGCCGATGCGGTGCAGGTACGTCTTCTCGTCCTCGGGAGACTGGTAGTTGATGACGTGCGTCACGCCCTCGACGTCGATGCCGCGGGCGGCGACGTCGGTGCAGACGAGGACGTCGACCTTGCCGTTGCGGAAGGCGCGCAGCGCCTGCTCGCGGGCGCCCTGGCCGAGGTCGCCGTGGACCGCGCCGGAGGCGAAGCCGCGCTGCTTGAGCTGGTCGGCGAGGTCGGCCGCGGTGCGCTTGGTGCGGCAGAAGACCATGGCCAGTCCGCGGCCGTCGGCCTGGAGTATGCGGGCGACCATCTCGGGCTTGTCCATGTTGTGCGCGCGGTAGACGTGCTGCGAGATGTTCGCGACCGTCACACCCTCGTCGTCCGGCGCGGTGGCGCGGATGTGCGTGGGCTGCGACATGTAGCGACGGGCCAGGCCGATCACCGCGCCGGGCATCGTCGCCGAGAACAGCATCGTCTGGCGGCGCGCCGGAAGCATGTTGATGATCTTCTCGACGTCGGGCAGGAAGCCCAGGTCGAGCATCTCGTCGGCCTCGTCGAGGACCAGGCACTTGACGTGGTTCAGGTTGAGCTTCTTCTGGCCGGCCAGGTCCAGCAGTCGGCCCGGGGTGCCGACGACCACGTCGACGCCCTTCTTCAGGGCCTCGACCTGCGGCTCGTACGCCCGGCCGCCGTAGATCGCGGTGACGCGCACATTGCGCACCTTGCCCGCGGTCAGCAGGTCGTTGGTGACCTGCGTGCACAGCTCGCGCGTGGGGACGACGACCAGGGCCTGGGGGGCGTCGGTGAGCGCCTCGGGCTTGGCACGGCCGGCTTCGACGTCGACGGGAACGGTGACGCGCTCGAGGAGCGGAAGGCCGAAGCCCAGCGTCTTTCCGGTGCCGGTCTTGGCCTGGCCGATGACATCCGTGCCGGAGAGGGCGACGGGGAGGGTCATCTCCTGGATGGGGAACGGGGTGACGATGCCGACGGCTTCCAGGGCCTCGGCGGTCTCGGGGAGGATCCCGAGCTCTCGGAACGTCGTAGTCAGGGTGCTGCCTCTTCTGTGTGTGCGGTGCGAGGCGAGCGCGGGGGTCGTGTCTGACCGTGCCGGGGACGTCGGCTGCCGCGGGGGCGAGCCGTAGGACACGGGACCTCTGCCAACGCTCAAGAGCCTGCGTACCGCTGAGGGCCCCTCCGATCGTCGTACGCACACTTGCGTACGGTCAGGGAGGGCTGTCGGGTCGGAGCCGATCGGGCCACCGACCGGGCATCCTCATACGTGCGGCCTGTCGAGGTACGACAAATTCGGTCGTACCAGCAGGCGCATTACCACCATACCCCGGATTCGCGCACATGCGATGGCCGATTCGGTCACGTAGTCGTCGTCACACCCGTGGACGCAGTCCTTCGCGTCGTCGTGGTCACACTGATTGACCAGGGACTTCCTCCGCGCGGCAAGCGGGCTATTGTGCGCTTCATGACGACCTCTGACAAGCCTGACAACGCAGCCGAGACCCCCGACGCCGCCGAACACACCGGGGTCGCCGCCCAGGACTGGGCGACCGCCTCCGCCGATCCGCAGTACCGGGCCGCGGTCGTGGACCTGCTCGGTGCGCTCGCCTACGGGGAACTCGCGGCGTTCGAGCGGCTCGCGGAGGACGCCAAGCTGGCGCCGACGCTGGAGGACAAGGCGGAGCTGGCGAAGATGGCGTCGGCCGAGTTCCACCACTTCGAGCGGCTGCGCGACCGGCTCACGGAGATCGGCGAGGAGCCGACGGCGGCCATGGAGCCGTTCGTCGCCGCGCTGGACGGCTTCCACAAGCAGACCGCGCCCTCGGACTGGCTGGAGGGGCTCGTCAAGGCCTACGTCGGCGACTCGATCGCCAGCGACTTCTACCGCGAGGTCGCCGCACGGCTGGACTCCGACACCCGCTCCCTGGTGCTGGCCGTGCTCGACGACACCGGGCACGCCGGCTTCGCCGTCGACCGGGTGCGCGCGGCCATCGACGCCGACCCGCGGGTGGGCGGGCGGCTCGCGCTGTGGGCGCGCCGGCTCATGGGCGAGGCCCTGTCGCAGTCCCAGCGGGTGGTCGCGGAGCGGGACGCGTTGTCCACGATGCTCGTGGGCGGTGTCGCCGACGGCTTCGACCTCGCCGAGGTCGGCAGGATGTTCTCCCGCATCACCGAGGCACACACCAAGCGGATGGCGGCCTTGGGGCTCGCCGCCTAGATCTGAGGCTCTGGGGCCGGCCGCCTGGGTGCGAGGTCGCCCGCGACCGCGACCGCGGCCTCGGCGTCGGCTCAGGCCGTCGCCGAGCGTCGGCGGAGTCTTCCCGCCGGGCGCAGCAGCAGCGACAGGGAGGCGGCGGAGAGGACCGCCGCGCCGACCAGGATCGGCAGGAAACCGCCGGCCTCCAGCGCGCTGTGGGTGACGAAGGCGCCGAAGAGGGCTCCGGCGACGCCGGTCGACAGGACGAGCGGGCGGGCGGGGAGGCGATGCGGCAGGCGCACGGCGTAGACCCATGCGAGGGCCAGGCCGAGGATCGCGGAGCTGAGCGCTTCCAGGAGCATGTCAGGGTCCTCCCCCATAGCCGGCCTGCCCGAAACGGTCGTAGCCCGTCTTACCCCTGACCTGCGGAATGCAATCCTCCCCTGTGAGCGAGATGTGCTCCGTTTGTGGAGGCGAACGCAGGGCGGAAACGACAGGGCCCGGCGGCTTCTGCAAGCCGCCGGGCCCTGTCGTTCGCGTCTGTCCGCAGCGTCCGCTACAGCGCGCCGAAGCCCACCTTGCGCGGGGCCGGCTCGCCGAGCTCGACGTAGGCGAGACGGTCGGCCGGGACCAGGACCTTGCGGCCGTGCTCGTCCACAAGGCTGAGCAGCGTTGACTTCCCGGCCAGCGCCTCGGCCACCACGCGCTCGACCTCCTCGGAACTCTGACCGCTCTCCAGAACGATCTCGCGCGGCGCGTGCTGAACGCCGATCTTGACCTCCACGGCTATGTCCCTCCGAACGGTCAGTGAAGTGCGCGGGCGTCCGCGCCGTACCAGCACACATTAGCCCGGCGAGGGGACGCGCACCCTCCGCGCAAGAACGCCAGGAGCGAACAGTGCACGGGAACAAAACGTCCCGCCCTCCGGCCGGCCTCAGTGCTGCTGCTGCTCGTTGCCGTGCAGCGGGAAGCCCGCGATACCACGCCAGGCCAGCGAGGCCAGCAGCTGAACCGCCTGGTCGCGCGGGACGCTGCGGTCGCTGTGCAGCCAGGAACGGGCCACCACCTGGGCGAGGCCGCCGAGGCCGGAGGCGAGCAGCATCGACTCGGCGCGCGACAGCCCGGTGTCCTCGGCGATCACGTCGCAGATCGCCTCGGCGCACTCGTTCGTGACCTTGTCGACGCGCTCGCGCACGGCGGGCTCGTTCGTCAGGTCCGACTCGAAGACGAGGCGGAAGGCGCCGCCGTCGTCCTCGACGTACGCGAAGTACGCGTCCATCGTGGCTCGTACGCGCTGCTTGTTGTCGGTCGTCGACGCGAGCGCGCCCCGTACGGACTGGATCAGGGACTCGCAGTGCTGGTCCAGCAGGGCCAGGTAGAGGTCGAGCTTGCCCGGGAAGTGCTGGTAGAGCACCGGCTTGCTGACGCCGGCGCGCTCGGCGATGTCGTCCATCGCGGCCGCGTGGTAGCCCTGGGCCACGAAGACTTCCTGGGCGGCGCCCAGAAGCTGGTTCCGACGGGCACGGCGCGGCAGGCGCGTACCCCGCGGGCGTGCCGCCTCTGTCTGCTCGATGGCTGTCACGCCGCCTCCCAAAATCGTCCACATGCGGTGTGCGCCGCGCGGCCATCGTACTTTTCGGTAACCGTGACGTGCGCGCTGAGAGCGCAGAATTTCACGGACCGGACGGCTACGAAAGCCGCATAGAAGGTTTCGAACCGGTGCAGAGCGGGCAAAAGTGCGCCTCGTTCCTCCTCAAGCACTGGGTGTCCGCACGGGTCACCGGTAGTCGTCCTCGTCGAGGGAGACGACCCGGGCCTGCTCCACGAGGTCGGCCTCGTTGGCCCGGGCGGGGTCGACGCCGGTCAGCGGGTCGTCACGGTCCGGGGTGACGTCCGCGTGCTGCTCGGCCGCGTCGACATCGGGGGCCTCGACGTCGTACTCCAGGGCTTCCTCGGTGTTCTCGTCCTCGAAGGTCTCGGGATCGGTCGGGTCAATGGCCATGGTGGGCTCCCTTTCTACGAACGTCCCTGGAAGAAGCAGGGGCCACACGCGGGTGCCCTCTCTACGAGCCTAGGAGACACCCGATCCGGACGCTATGCGATCCGCGTCCGGAACGTCACGCGCTGCGCATCCGCCGGTCTGTGCAGATACGGTGCCGTCCTGCGTGTCTGTGACGGCGAACACATGAACCACGACGTGATCACCTCGTAACATTGCCGCATGTCTTCGACCGAGCTGCCGTATGTGCCCAGCACCAACGTGCTCCCGAAGGTGGCGCCCGTCAGGGTCGCGGAGGGCGAGCGGCTGCGATCGGTCCAACTGCCCGGCATCACACTCACGGTGCGTTCGAGGCCTCCCGCGCGCGAGGGACTGCCACCCGCGCTCTACGTCCACGGCCTCGGCGGTTCCTCGCAGAACTGGTCGGCACTGATGGAACTGCTCGACGCGGACGTCGACTGCGAGGCCGTCGACCTGCCGGGCTTCGGCGACTCCCCGCCACCGGACGACGGCGACTACTCGGTCACTGCGCACGCGCGCGCGGTCATCCGTTACCTCGACGCTTCCGACCGTGGTCCGGTGCACCTTTTCGGCAACTCCCTCGGCGGCGCGGTCACCACCCGCGTCGCCGCAGTCCGGCCCGATCTCGTCCGGACGCTCACGCTGGTGTCGCCCGCGCTGCCGGAGATCCGGATCCAGCGCACCGCCGTACCGACCGCACTGCTGGCAGTGCCCGGCGTGGTCTCGCTCTTCACCCGGTTCACCACCGGCTGGACGGCGGAACAGCGGGTCCGGGGCGTTGTGACGCTCTGCTACGGCGACCCCGGGCGGGTGTCGCACGAGGGCTTTCGCAACGCCGTGGAGGAGATGGAACGGCGCCTGCTACTGCCGTACTTCTGGGACGCGATGGCGCGCTCCGCGCGCGGAATCGTCAACGCGTACACCCTGGGCGGCCAGCACGGGCTGTGGCGCCAGGCCGAACGCGTCCTGGCCCCCACACTCCTCGTCTACGGCGGCCGGGACCAGCTCGTCCGCTTCCGTATGGCCCAGAAGGCCGCCCGCACCTTCCGCGATTCCCGGCTTCTGACCCTCCCGGACGCCGGGCATGTGGCGATGATGGAGTACCCGGAGACGGTGGCGACGGCGTTCCGTGAGCTCCTTGCGGAGGTGGGGTCCGACGGCGCTCCCCCGGGGGCGTCCCGGGCGTCCGCCGACGGGGCCGAGTCCGCGAGCACGGGGAGCTGAGGCGCGAGGTGGGACGCCACAGCCGCCGCGGCCCGGCACCCAAGGGTGCGGCCGCGGACAAAGGGGCTCGTCGGCTGGCACCGGGGCCCTCGGGAGGTCGACAGACGCCGATGCCCGACGGTACGCCGGCGGGTGGGATTCCGCGGATGGCGGACGGCTCGGCGGGGTATGCGGTGCCGCGTTATGCCGAGGGCACGTTGGCGCATGGTGTGCCTCGTCTGCCCGACGGCACTCCCGCGCATGGGTTTCCCCGACTGCCGGACGGCACCCCCGCCCACGGCACGCCCCGTTTCCCCGACGGCACGCCCGCTCACGGCATCCCCCAGGTCCGTGGCGGCCACCCCGAGCAGCGTGAAGGGGGCGGTGGCTGGGGTGAGTTGAGGGGTGGGCCCGGTGGCGGTCAGGGGGTCGCCGTCGGACCGGGGGTTCCACGGCAGCGGTACCTGCCCCCGGGGCCGCGTCAGGAGTACGTCGACGCGTTCGACGAGGACGACGACGTCTTCACCCGTCGTACGCCCGCCTCCTCCACCCTCGCCGAGGACCCGTACGCGTCTGTCACCAGCTGGGACACCGACACCCGGACCGGCACCGACGCCGGCATCGACGACGACGCGCCGCCGACCGGCGAGCCCGTCCCGGCCAAGGGTGCCAAGGGCCGCACGTTCACCGGGATCGCGGCCGCCGCCGTGACCACCGTGCTGGCCGTGATCGTCGCCGGGCAGGTCACGGACGCGGGCGACGACACCGGCGTACAGTCGCAGTCCGCCGCCGACCAGGCCCGGGACGCCCGGGATTCCGCGTCGCGCGGGGACGGGCGGCCGACGCCCTCCGATTCGCCGAGCGCGGTGCCGCTGACGTACGAACAGAAGATGGGCAGGACGTACGAGCTGAGCGCGACGCTCGACGGCTCGGGGAAGTTCGACGCGATCGCCGGGATCGACAAGGCGCCGGGCGTGGGGCAGAAGTACACGTATCGCGTGGACGTGGAGCAGGGTCTCGGCCTCGACGGGGAACTCTTCGCGCAAGCCGTGCAGAAGACGCTCAACGACGACCGCAGCTGGGCCCACAACGGCGGCCGTACCTTCGAACGGATCCACTCCGGCACACCCGACTTCGTGATCACCCTCGCCAGCCCCGGCACCACCGCCGACTGGTGTGCCAGGTCCGGCCTGGACACCACGGTCGACAACGTCTCCTGCGACTCGGCCGCCACCGAGCGCGTGATGATCAACGCCTATCGCTGGGCGCAGGGTTCGAAGACGTACGGCGACGAGATCCACGCCTACCGGCAGATGCTGATCAACCACGAGATCGGCCACCGTCTCGGCTACCAGCACGTCACCTGCGACAAGGACGGCGAACTCGCCCCCGTCATGCAGCAGCAGACGAAGTTCCTCGATCACGACGGGATCAGTTGCAAGGCCAATCCATGGCCGTACCCGGGCAGTTGAGCACGCTCCGCGGAACGTGGCCCTCCGTGCCCGAGTGATCTCCTAGCGCGACGAAACGCGCCCTGCGCGGGAAAGTTACGTCCGTTCACCCCTTTTGGTGGCGCGATGGACAACCGTCCGTCGCGCCACCGGCTTGTCCGCATACGTTCGTCTCGCTGCGAGTCGCCGGACAACGGTGGCTCCCCATACGGGAGATCGGGGGTGCACATGCGCATCGGACTGCTTACCGAGGGTGGCTATCCGTATGTGAGCGGTGACGCCAGGCTCTGGTGCGACCGGCTCGTGCGCGGGCTCGCGCAGCACGAGTTCGACGTCTACGCGCTCAGCCGCAGCGAGCGGCAGGAGGACGAGGGCTGGATCCCGCTGCCGTCGCAGGTCGTCCGGGTGCGAACGGCACCGCTGTGGACTGCCGAGGAGGACCGGGCGGTGGTGGGCGACGGGCGGGCGTACGGGCGCCGCGCTCGCCGGCGGTTCGCCGAGTGCTACGGGGAGCTGGCGGGCGTCCTGTGCGCGGGCGCCCCGGGGGAGGCGTCGGCGGATGCGCCCGCCGCTGAGGCGGACCGTTTCGCCAACGCCCTGTACGGGCTCGCCGAACTCGCCCGCGAAGAGGGCGGCCTGGTGGGGGCGCTGCGCTCCGAAGCGGCCGTGCGCGCCCTGGAACGCGCCTGTCGCGCGCCGGGAGCGCCGCGTACGGCGCACGAGGCGCGGGTGCCCGATCTGCTCGCCGTCGCCGCGCACCTGGAACGCGCCCTGCGCCCCCTCTCGCTCGACTGGTACGAGGACGACGGGCTCGGCTCCGTCGACCTGTGCCACGCGGCGTCCGGCGGCGCGGCGGCCCTGACCGGGCTGCTGGCCCGTCACTTCTTCGGCGTACCTCTGCTGGTGACCGAGTACGGGGTGCAGCTGCGCTCGCACTATCTGGCCGCCGCCACGGAGTCCTCGCCCGCCGTACGGTCCCTGCTCGCCGCCTTCCACGGGCGGCTCGCCGCCGAGATCTACCGGCAGGCCGACTGCATCACGCCCGGCAACGCACACGCCCGCCGCTGGCAGGAACGCTGCGGCGCCGACCGTACGAAGCTGCGCACCGTGTACCCCGGCATGGACGCCGCGCCCTTCGCGGAGGCGGGGGAGTCGCCGGAGCTCGCAGAGCCCGACACGCTGGTCTGGGTCGGCCGCGTGGAACCGACCAAGGACCTGGTCTCCCTGCTGCACGCCTTCGCGGAGGTCCGGGCTCTCCGCAAGGGCGAGCCGGGCGCGCCCCGGACCCGGCTGCGGATCGTCGGCGCTCCTGCCGGTGCCGAGGGCGCGGACTACCTCACCCACTGCAGGGTCCTCGCCGCACAGCTCTTCCCCGACGAGGCGGAGGGCCCGCACGCCGTCGGCGACAACCCCGTCTCCTTCGAGGAGATCGGCGGCCCCGACGCCCCGACCCTCGCCGACGCCTACGCCTCCGGCGCGGTGATCGTCCTGTCCAGCGTCGTGGAGGGCTTCCCGATCGGCCTCGTCGAGGCCATGCTCTGCGGCCGGGCGACGGTGTCCACGGACGTCGGTGCGGTCGTCGAGGTCATCGGCGGGACGGGGCTCGTGGTCCCCCCGCGCAACCCACGGGCGCTTGCCGAGGCGTGCGTGGCGCTGCTGCGCGACCCCGAGCGCCGTGAGCGCCTGGGTGCCGCCGCGCGCGCCCGAGCGCTCGAACTGTTCACCGTCGAGCAGAACGTCGCGGCGTTTCACGGCATTTACCTGGAGATCGTCTCGCGCTGCCCCGTCCCCCGCGTCGTCCTCGGCGACACCGGCGAGCCCCAGCCGTTCGCCGTCCCCGCAGAGGCCCGCGTCGCCGGCCGCTGGACCGACGCCGCAACGCGCGTCGTGGCACGCGGTGGTCCCAGCTGGGCGGCCGGCCCCCCGGTACGCGCCACACTCTCCGTGCCCGCCACAGGAGCAGCCCGATGAACGACCTGGAGAACCTCGACCGCCCCCGCACCCCGGCCGGCCCCGGCGTCGAGGCGCGGCAGAAGGCTCGCGTCGGTGAGGCGCACGGTGGCGCAGCCGAGGGTGAGGCTGCCGCCCCCGGACGGGACGCCGTCGGCACTCCCGTCGCCCACCGTGGCGCCGCCGACCCCGTGAAGGCCCTGATGCACCGTCATCGTGAACTCTGCGAACGGGCCGTGGACCCCCTGGAGATCGCGGCCGGCCTGGAGGCACACGGTGTCACCGACCGCACCGCCGCACGCTTCCGCCACCGGGACGTCTTCTCCCTGGCAGAGGAAATGTACGCCCGTGTCCCGCGCGACGGAGACCCGTCTCGGCGCCCCACACCGACCACAGGTACCCGGCCGCGCGCGGACTGGATCGTCCGCACCCTGCTGCCCGGCACGCTCTGCGCCGCGACCCTGGCAGGCCTGCACCTCACCCACGGCCGGGCACGCCTCGTGCTGGCCGCCGTCGGCACCCTGGCCGTGGCCCTGGCCCTGCGCGCGGCTTTGTCCCGCGGCCCCCTGAGCACGAACCGCACTCCGCCGGGCCCGCACCCGGCACCCGGCGCCCGGACATGGACCTGCTGGCTCGTCGCCTATGCCGTCCTCGGCGACGGACTTCTGCAGGCCGCCGCCTCCGGAGGCCCCGACGGCCTTCCCACCGGCGCCGCGGACAGCCCCTGGCCCCTCACCACCGCCCCCCTCCTGGCCCTCACCCTGGCCTGCGCCCCCGCGGCCTGGAGCGCCCAGCTCTTCGCGGCACGGGCGCGCCACAAACTGACGGCCAGCCGTGGACTCGAGGAGTTCGCCGCCTCCGTACGCCCCCTGCTGCTCGGCACGTTCACGCTGTTCCTGGCCGCCCTGACCGGCCTCCTCGCCCTCAGCGCCGCCACCGTGGACGACCCCGCAGCCCCCTTCCAGACCCTCACCCTCGGCGCCCTCCTCTTCCTCGCCCGGCTCCTCACCATCCATGGCTTCACCTACGCCCCGGCCGTGCTCCTCACCGCGACGGCCACGGCCGAGGCCACAGCCCTGGCCACGCTCTTCGCCGGCCGCCTCCCCCACTGCGACGTCCTTGCCACCCCGGCCCAGACCCTCCTGGACACCTGGGGTCCCGGCAGCATCCCGACCCTCGCCTGTGGAGCAGCGGCCCTCGCCCTGCTGCTGCACGCCTTCCGCAGACTGACCCGCGCCTCGGCGCACGGACGAACGGACGGCCCGTCGTGACCCCGGCAGGCGCCGCATCCGCGCCCACCGCAGGCGGCCTCCCGCCGATGCCGCACGACAGACCCGCTTCACCCCTCGCCGCAGGCGCCCGGCCCGGACGCCGGAGGCAACCGCACCACCCCTTCGAAGGAGAACACCGCATGAGTACCTCCCGATCCGCCAACCTGGCCCCGGGAGCCGCCCGATGAGAGTTCTGCTGATCGGAGCCAATGGCTACCTGGGCCGCTTCGTCGCCGACCGTCTGCTCGCCGACCCGGCCGTCCAACTCACCGCACTCGGCCGCGGCGACGACGCCGACGTCCGATTCGACCTCGCGTCCGGCAGCCCCGGCGCACTCACCCGCTTCCTCGACGCTGTCCACCCCGGCGTCGTCGTCAACTGCGCCGGCGCGACCAGGGGCGGCGCCCGCGAACTCACCCGCCACAACACCGTCGCCGTCGCCACCGTCTGCGAGGCCCTGCGGCGCAGTGGCTGTGGCGCCCGCCTCGTCCAGATCGGCTGCGCCGCCGAGTACGGGCCCAGCCAGCCCGGTTCCTCCACGGCGGAGGATGCGGTTCCGCGGCCCGGTGGACCCTACGGAGTCAGTAAACTCGCCGCCACCGAACTGGTCCTCGGCTCCGGCCTGGACGCGGTCGTCCTCCGCGTGTTCTCCCCGGCAGGCCCCGGTACTCCCGCCGGCTCCCCGCTCGGCCGCCTCGCCGAGGCCATGCGGCGTGCCATGCAGACCGGCGACGGCGAACTCAAGCTCGGCGGCCTCGGCGCCCAGCGCGACTTCGTCGACGTCCGCGATGTGGCTCGGGCCGTCCACGCGGCCTCCCTCTCGGCAGCGCAGGGCGTCATCAACATCGGCTCCGGCCGCGCGGTCCGGCTGCGCGACGCCGCCGCGATCCTCGCCCGTGTGGCCGGCTACGGCGGCGCCCTGCACGAACTCGACGGCCCACCCGGCCCCCTGAGGCCGTCCATCGGCCACCCCAGAGAACCGCTCGGCCACCCCCGCCACGAACCCCTGGGCCACCGCAGCGACTCCGACCACACGGTCCACTCGGCCCCCGTCGCGTACCCCTATCCGGACGGCTGCGGCAGCTGGCAGCAGGCCGATGTACGCACCGCCCGCGACCGGCTCGGCTGGCGTCCCCGGATCAACCTCGAGGAGTCCCTCGCCGACATCTGGATGGAGGCGGCATGTCGTATCTGACCAGCACCAAAGCGGCCACGGCGGGCACCGATGTCCACACCGGCTTAGGCATCCCCGGCTATGCGCACCCCCTTCTCGCCCCCACCGAGTGGGGCGAACTCACGCGCCCCGGCGCCCCCTTGCACTGGGTCGTCCTCAATGTCGCCGACGGTCCCGGCGCCCGCCCCGACCCCCACTGCCTGGAGGCGGCAGGCCGCCTCCGCAATGCGGGGGTCCGCGTCCTGGGGCACCTCGACACCATGTACGGCGCCCGCGGCTTCGCCGAGGCGATCTCGGACGCCCGCCGGTATCTGGACTGGTACCAGGTCGACGGCTTCCTCCTGGGCCGCTGCCCGGCCGAACGCACCGGCCTCCCCGAGATCCGCCGCACGGTAACCACCCTGCGCGCGCTGCGTGACGATGCCCACATAGTCCTCGGCCACGGCACCCACCCGTATCCCGGCTACGCCGAGAACGCCGACCAGCTCGTCACGTTCTCGGGTCCCTGGAGCGGCTACCGCTGGTCGCAGGCGGCCGAGTGGACCGCCGACTATCCGCCCGAGCGGTTCTGCCACTTCGTGCACGGAGTACCCCGCGGCCACCTCGACGAGGCGCTGCGCGTCGCGCGCTGGCAGGGCGCCGCGACGATCTACTTCACCGACCGCACGGACCGCGGCGGCCGCATGGACCCCTGGGAGAGCATGCCCGGCTACTGGGACGAAATCGTCTCGCGGATCGGAACGGGTGTCTCGGAATGAAAAAGGCCGTGGCAGTGTTACGGGGAGAACAACCGTAGTGATTGACCGACCAACGGAGTCCCCGTGTCGCTGCCACCCCTGGTCGAGCCGGCTTCCGAGCTCACCGTAGACGAGGTTCGCAGGTACTCCCGCCACCTGATCATCCCCGACGTCGGGATGGACGGGCAGAAGCGGCTGAAGAACGCCAAGGTGCTGTGTGTGGGCGCGGGCGGCCTGGGCTCGCCGGCCCTCATGTACCTGGCCGCGGCGGGCGTCGGCACCCTCGGCATCGTGGAGTTCGACGAGGTCGACGAGTCGAACCTGCAGCGCCAGATCATCCACAGCCAGGCGGACATCGGCCGCTCCAAGGCGGAGTCGGCCCGCGACAGCGTGCTCGGCATCAACCCGTACGTGAACGTGATCCTTCACGAGGAGCGGCTCGAGGCCGACAACGTGATGGACATCTTCAGCCAGTACGACCTGATCGTCGACGGCACCGACAACTTCGCGACCCGCTACCTCGTCAATGACGCGTGCGTGCTGCTGAACAAGCCGTACGTGTGGGGCTCGATCTACCGCTTCGACGGCCAGGCCTCGGTGTTCTGGTCCGAGCACGGCCCCTGCTACCGCTGCCTCTACCCGGAGCCCCCGCCCCCCGGCATGGTTCCCTCCTGCGCCGAGGGCGGCGTCCTGGGCGTGCTGTGCGCGTCGATCGGTTCCATCCAGGTCACCGAGGCCATCAAGGTCCTCACCGGCACGGGTGAGCCGCTGGTCGGCCGCCTGATGATCTACGACGCCCTGGAGATGCAGTACCGCCAGGTCAAGGTCCGCAAGGACCCCGACTGCGCGGTCTGCGGCGATAACCCGACCGTCACCGAGCTCATCGACTACGAGGCCTTCTGCGGCGTCGTCTCCGAGGAGGCCCAGGCGGCGGCCGCCGACTCGACGATCACTCCCAAGCAGCTCAAGGAGTGGATCGACGACGGCGAGAACATCGACATCATCGACGTCCGTGAGATCAACGAGTACGAGATCGTCTCGATCCCGGGCGCCAGGCTCATCCCGAAGAACGAGTTCCTCATGGGCACCGCCCTGGAGAGCCTCCCGCAGGACAAGAAGATCGTCTTGCATTGCAAGACGGGTGTCCGCAGTGCGGAAGTCCTCGCGGTCCTGAAGTCCGCGGGCTTCTCCGACGCCGTCCACGTCGGCGGCGGCGTCATCGGCTGGGTCAACCAGATCGAGCCGCACAAGCCGGTCTACTGACCCGGCCCTGCTTCCCGTCCGGCGGGGGCTTCGCGCACCACGGGTGCCCGGAGCCCCCGTCGGCGTCATGAGCAGACCTTGCCGTCCTTCGGCACCGTTCCGTTCAGCACATAGGCGTTCACCGTGGAGTCGACGCAGTCGCTCCCGCTCCCGTAGGCACCGTGCCCCTCGCCCTTCCAGGTGAGCACCACACCGACCCCCTTGCCCAGCTCGTCCGCCATCCTGCGGGCGCCCTCGTAGGGAGTCGCCGGGTCGCCGGTGTTGCCCACCACGAGGATCGGCGCCGCACCCGGCGCGCTCACCTCCGGGCTGTCGAACTGCCCGGCCACCGGCCAGTCGTGGCACCAGCCCGCCGTGTCCCAGCCCAGGAACGCCCCGAACACCGGCGAGATCTTCTCGAACTCCGCGAGCAGCCCCTCCGCCTCGTCGGGCGTCGGCCGCTGCTTGTCGTCCAAGCACGATATGACCCGTTGTGAGTGGGTCGTCGTGGTGTAGCGGCCCGACGCGTCCCGCTCGTTGTAGGCGTCGGCGAGCGCCAGCAGCTCGGAGCCGTTGCCCTGCTCGGCCGCCTCCAGGGCGCTGGTCAGAGCGGGCCAGCTGGACTTGCTGTACAGCGGCAGGATGATGCCGGTGAGCGCGAGTGCCTGGGTCAGCTTCCGATCGGTCGACGTCGGCAGCGGCTCCGCGTCGATCCGCTCCAGCAGGTCGGCGATCTTCTGCGAGCCCTGCTGTGGGTCCTGGCCCGTCGACTCGAGGTAGTCGTCGAGCGCGCGCTGGAATCCCAGGGTCTGGTTCCTGGCGTGGCCCACCGCGTCGGCGCTGGGGTCGACGACCGCGTCCAGGACCAGTCGTCCCACGTTCTTCGGGAACAGGTGGGCGTAGACGCCGCCGAGTTCGGTGCCGTACGAGATGCCGAAGTAGTGCATCTTCCGGTCGCCGAGGACCTGCCGCATCAGATCCATGTCGCGGGCGGTGTCGGTGGTGGACACATGCGCCATCAGCTTCCCGGCGGACTCTTCGCAGCCCTTGCCGAAGGCTGCGGCGTCCTGGAAGTACGCCGTCTTCTCGGCCGGGGTGTCCGGGGTGGGGTCCACCGCCTCGGCGGCTTGGATCTCCTTGTCGCCGCGGCAGCGGATGCCCTCGCTGGCGCCCACCCCGCGCGGGTCCCAGCTCACCAGGTCGTACCGCTCGTGGAGCACCGAGACGGTGGAGGAGTACGCCGGCAACGTCGACACGCCCGAGCCGCCGGGGCCGCCGAAGTTGAACAGGAGGGAGCCGATGCGGTCGTCACCGGTCGCCTCGGCACGGATCAGCGCCAGATCGATCGTCGTGCCCTCCGGCTTCGACCAGTCCAGGGGCACCTTGAGTGTCGCGCACTGCCAGTCGTCGCCCGGCGGAGGGGCGTCGGCGGTGGCCTTGCAGTCGCCCCAGTCGAGTTCCTGCGCGGTGAGGGACGGGGGCAGCCCGGACGTGGATTCGCCCGACGAACCGGTGGGTGAGGCGGCCGTCCCCTTTCCGTCGTCGGACGAGCCGCTGCTGCAGCCCGCCGTGAGCAGCGCGGCGGCGACCGTCAGAGCCGTCCACCGTACGAAGCGTGCCATGAACACATCCCCCTCCAGGGCCGCCCGCACTTCGGTCGCGAACGGCAGTCCCGCCATGGTAGGCCGACCGCGCCGCGCCTGCCGCGACCTGTGGATAACCTTTTGACCTGCGGCTTTGTCGGGACCCGGGTCAGGTTCAGGAGCAGACGGTCCCGGCTGCCGGCACCTTCCCGTCCAGCAGATAAGCGTTCACGGCGCCCTGCACGCACTTGTTCTTGCTGTCGTACGCACCGTGCCCCTGCCCCCGGTACGTCAGCTCCACGCCGACGCCGTTGCCCAGTGCCTGGACCATCCTGCGCGCCCCCTCGTAGGGAGTGGCCGGGTCGCCGGTGTTGCCCACGACGAGGATCGGCGCCGCCCCGGGCGCACTGACGTCGGGGTGGTCGGCGGCGCCCTGCACCGCCCAGTCGGTGCAGCTGAGCATGCTCCAGGCCAGGAAGTCGCCGAACAGGGCGGAGGCGGCGCGGAACTCGGGCAGTTTCCGTTCCACGTACTCGGTGGTGTACCGCGGCTTGTCGTCGGCGCAGTTGATGGCGGCGTTGGCCGCGGTGAGATTGCTGTACTCGCCGTTCTGGTTGCGCCCGTTCAAGGAGTCCGACAGCAGGAGCAGGATCTGGCCGTTCCCGTCGTACGCCTGCTCGAGGCCCTCGGTGAGGTACTCCCAGAAGTCCTGCGAGTACAGCGCCTGGGCGATGCCGCTGGTCGCGGCGGTCTGGGTCAGCTCGCGGGGGAAGATGCCCGGGATCGGCTTGCTGTCCAGGTCCTTGAGCAGCTTCGCGATGCGGGCTTTGACATCCTGGGCGCTGTTCCCGACCGGGCAGTCCTCGACCTGTGACACGCAGTGCTCGGCGAAGTTGTCGAGCGCGAGCTGGAAGCCCTCGGCCTGCCCGAGGGAGCCCTGTTCGGGGGTCTCGGTCGGATCGACGACCGCGTCGAAGACGGCCCGGCCCACGTTCTCCGGGAACAGGTGGGCGTAGACGCCGCCGAGTTCGGTGCCGTAGGAGATGCCGAAGTAGTGCAGCTTGTCGTCGCCGAGGACCTGGCGCAAGAGGTCCATGTCGCGGGCCGCGTCCGTGGTGCGCACGTGCGGCAGTATCCGCTCGGAGTTCTTCTCGCAGGCGGCGTTGAACTCCTTGACGTTGTCGACGTGTTCGGTGCGCTCGGTGGCGTCGTCGGGGGTCGCGTCCTGCTGGAAGTAGACGTCGAGCTGCTGGTCGTTCTGGCACCACACCGGGGCGCTGCGGCCGACCCCGCGCGGGTCGAAGCTCACCAGGTCGTAGCGGGTGCGCAACGTCGCATAGTCCGCGCCGAACGCGGGCAGCGCGGTGACGCCCGAGCCGCCGGGGCCGCCGAAGTTGAAGATCAGCGAGCCGATGCGCTGGCTCTCCGCGCCGCTGGTCTGCGCCCGGATCAGCGCGATGTCGATGGTGTCCCCTTCTGGGTCGTCCCAGTCGAGGGGCGCCTTCATGGTCGCGCACTGCCAGTCGCCGCCGTCCGGCAGAGGCGAGGGGGCGTCGCCTCCGCCCTGGGCCTGGGCGGGCGCCGGGCAGGCCTTCCAGCTCAGCTCCTGGGCGGTGAGGTCCTCGTCCTGGGAGCCGTCGTCGCTGCATCCCGCCAGCACGGAGGACAGCAGCACGGCGGTGGCAGTCAGAGCGGCGGCGCGCAGACGGGAAAGGTTTGGCATGCATCCATCGTGCGGTCGCGTGGGGCCGGGCGCTCGGGGCGTGGGCCGTATGAGGGACGCGCGCGTGCGGGTGCGTTGTCGCGTACGCGCGCGTGCGTTTTGACTCAAAGGCGCGCGTGCGGGTGCGTCGTTGCGGTGCGGGACGCGCGTGAGTGTGCGCTGTGGCGTAGGAGCGCGTGCAGGGTTCCCCGCCGTGTACCCGCGATGTGGCCTACAGCGCGCCCTTGCGTGTCAGGTGGTTGAAGGCCAGCCAGCCCGGCAGCACCGGCAGCCACAGGGTCAGCAGGCGGAACAGCAGCACGGCCGGGGCGGCTACCTCGCTGGGCAGGCCGACGGCGATCAGACCGACGGTCAGGGTCGCCTCGACGGCGCCCACACCGCCGGGTGTCGGGGCTGCGGAGCCGAGCGCGTTGCCGGCGAGGAAGACCACGGCGACGCTGGCGATGCTGATGGAGGTGGTCTCGTCGCCGAAGGCGCGGATCGACGCGTCCAGGCACATCACGAAGCAGGCGGTGAGCAGCAGCATGCCGCCGATGCCGGTGACCAGCTTCTGCGGCCGCTGGAGCACGTCCAGCATGCGCGGTACGACACCAGCGAAAAGCGACCGCACGCGCGTGACGACGAATTTCCGCATGAACGGCACCGACGTCACCACGAGCACCAGCACTGCGACCGTCAGCAGACCCGCGATGACAGTCCGGGACGGCGACAGGGACGGTGTTTTTTCGGTACCGGTCAGATAACCGAAGGCCAACAGCATGAGGATGTGGCAGCCCAGCCCGAACAGCTGCGACGCGCCGACGCTGGCCACCGCCAGACCGGGCCGCACCCCCGCGCGCTGGAGGAAGCGCGTGTTGAGCGCGACACCGCCCACCGCGGCCGGCGCAACGATCTTCACGAACGACCCGGCGACCTGGGCCGCCACGGTCCGTGGGAACGGCACCCGTTCGGGCACGAACCCCAGCAGGCTCATCGCGGCGGCAACATAGCTGAGTGCCGAGAACAGCACGGCCGCGATGACCCAGCCCCACTCGGCGTTGGCCACGAGCGGCCCGAACTCGATGTGCGTGAGCTGCGTCAGCAGGAAGTACGCGCCGATGGCTCCGGCGATGAAACTGATCAGCGTGCGCGGTCGCACCCGCTCCAGCCGGGCCGGCTCGACCGGTGCCTGCGGCCTGATCCGCAGCACCTCGTGCCGGATCTGGGTGAGCAGATCGTCCTCGCGCGCCTCCTCCACGGCCTCGTCCATGGCCCGCTTCTCTGCCCTGGCCTGCGCGCGTACGGCCTTCTTGCCGGGCTTTGCCAGTACGACCGCGCTGTCGTCGTCCGCGGCCGCCCCTGCACGGGCCTGCCTGGACTGCCGCGACGCCTCCAGCACCGCCTCCCGCTCGCGCTCGGCGCGCTCCCGGGCCAGTCGCCGCAGGGTCGCGCGTGTGGAGCGGGTGAGCGCGATGGGCTGGAGCATCGGCAGGCAGTCGGCCACGGCGTCGGGGCCGAGCACCGCGACGGCGGAAGCCACTGCCCGCTCGGCGCCGACCCGCAGGGCGAGCGTCGTCATCAGCTGTGCGACGTCCATGCGCAGCAGCAGGTCCCCGGCCGCGATCTCGCCACCGCGCAGATCGGTGAGGATGACCGTGCCGGAACGATCCACCAGGATCGCGTCACCCGCGAGCCTGCGGTGTGCGATGCGCCGGGACTGCAGCGCCTGCACCTGGTGCCAGGTGCTGCGCAGCAGCTCGTCGGAGATCTCCTCCTCGGCCAGCGAGTCGAGGGTGCGGCCGCCGGTGTGCTCGTAGACGAGCATCACGGCGTCGGGGCCCAGTTCGGAGGTGGCGATCAGCTTGGGTGCGTTGGCGCCCGCCGCGATGGCCGCGTACGCCAGCAGTGCCTCCTGCTCCAGTGCCTGCCGCAGCGACTGGAGGCTGCGGCGGGTGGCGAAGCCGCGCAGCGTCAGGTTGCGCCACACCCGGTAGAAGAAGCCCTGTGCCTGTTGCTCCCGGTCGACCACTGTGACGTCCAGTGGTCGACCGTTCTCCAGGGTGACGAAGTAGCGTCGGCCGCGGTCGCCGTTGTCCGCGGCATCCGGGGTCTCCTCGCGCGACGCGCTCACCGGGTGGAAGCCGACCGTCCGCAGGCCCGCCATCAGGGTCCGACCGGTGGGACGGACGTTGGGCGAGCCGACCGCGTACAGCGTGCCGTAGGCGACGGTCCAGCCGATCAGCACCGTCAGGATGATCGAGAACGGTGTCGTGTAGCCGGTGACGAGCATGGAGAAGGCGTCGAGGAGCAGCACGATCCACAGCACGGCCCGCCAGCGCGGTCTGCGGGACATGCCGACGGCCGTCATGTACGCGATGACCGGGGCGAGATAGCCGTGCACCGGGTCGGTCAGGGCGTTGATGTCGCCGGGGGAGGGCTGGGTGAGCGCCTCCTGGATCGAGTCGGGGGCGGCCCGGGCGACCCACAGGTCGGTGGCGAGCGTCACCCCGTGTGCGAGGACCGCCGCGAGCACGCCGTCGGCGATGCGCAGTCCGTCCCGCTTGATCAGCCGTTCGATGGCGAACGCGACCGGAACCAGGAGGATCGCGATGCTGGACGCCAGTCCAGCGATCTTGATGAGCAGGTCGGGTGCCTGACCGGTGCCCTTGTTGATGTCCTGTTCGAGGCCCGAGGTGGTGCCGTGCGCGAACGCGGCGATGGCGATCAGCACGACGATGGCGAGCACGCCGACCAGGAGTCGCATCAGGTCGGAGGGGCGGTGCACGCGCGCGGGGAGCAGCGGTTCGTCGCCCTCGACCTCGTCGATGAGGGTCTCGTCGGCGCGGGCCGCGCCCTTCCCGCTCGGCGGATCGGCCTTCGTCACCGGCTTCTCGTTCGCGTCGGCGGTGTCCGGGCGCGCTGACGCATCAGAGGTGCTCTCCGCGTCCTCGGGCCGCACACCCTGCTGCTTCATCGTCTCTTCTTGATCTCGTATCACCAGTCACCGCCCGCACGATGGTGGCATGCCCCACCGACACACGGGGGCATCAGGGTGCAAATGCGGGAGCGCACAGTCTGCCCCACGGGCCGCTCCACGGCGAGGGTCACGCACAGTGGCGAGCAGGTCACCTTGTCGGTGCCGTGCGGCAGGATGGGGCGAATGAGCGAGGAGAGTCTTCCTGGGGACGCCCTGCCGGAGTACGCCGAGCGGGTCCTCGAGGTCGCCGAACTGATCCCGGCCGGGCGCGTCATGACGTATGGCGACGTCGCGGAGTGGTTGGAGGAGGGAGGCCCCCGCCAGGTCGGCCGCGTGATGGCTCTCTACGGGGGAGCCGTTCCGTGGTGGCGCGTCGTCCGCGCGGACGGCGTTCTGCTTCCCGGGCACGAGCTGGAGGCGCTCGGCCACTACCGCGCGGAGGGCACACCGCTGAAGGAGGCGAGCCGCGCCGCGGAGGGTCACCTGCCGCGCGTCGACATGAGACGCGCGCGGTGGGACGGCGGCGAACGCGCGGAGGGTCACATCTGACAGCTTCCGCCATTGGGCGCGTCCGTGTGTGACGCGTGATCCGTACGAGCGAAACAGTGCACGTCCGTGGCATGACGTACGTTTGTGAGACAAGAGACATACGAGCCACGTGAGTCGCGAGGGAAGAAGCGGAAGCCCTGCTTCCGCCCCTTTCGTCGGCGTAGCGTCGGCTGCGCGTGTCTCCCTCATCCCGCGGTCACCGCCCGCCTCGCGCGTCGGACGGCCCACCCGTCACCCGACCACCACCACCCCCGACGACGGCGCTCCGCGCCGGCACCGAGAGACTGCACACCCACCAGGACCGGCGAACCACGTGAGCTCCTCTTCCTCCATCCAGCGCCCGTCGCACCTGCAGGTGCGACAGGGGAGCCGTGGCGCTTACCGACTGGTGCGTACCCCGCCGGTCCGAACGGGTCCCCCTCGTCTGGACGCGGCACAGCGCGCGGTGGTTGACCATGAGGCGGGACCTCTGCTCGTCCTCGCGGGCCCGGGAACCGGCAAGACCACCACGCTCGTGGAGTCCGTCGCGGCCCGCATCGCGCGCGGAGGGGATCCCGAGCGGATCCTGGTGCTGACGTTCAGCCGCAAGGCCGCCGTCGAACTGCGCGACCGCATGGCGCTGCGGATAGGGGCGGCCCGCGCGCCCCAGGCGACCACCTTCCACTCGTTCTGCTACGCCCTCGTGCGCGCCCACCAGGACAGCGACCTGTTCGTCGAGCCGTTGCGGCTGCTGTCCGGGCCCGAGCAGGACGTGACCGTCCGCGAGCTGCTCGCCGGCCAGCCGGACCTCGAGCGGCTCGGTCTCGCGCACGTGCGCTGGCCGGACGAGCTGCGCGCCTGCCTGACCACCCGCGGCTTCGCCGACGAGGTCCGTGCGGTGCTCGCCCGCAGCCGCGAGCTGGGCCTGGGACCGGACGCCCTGGACGCCTTCGCGCGGCGCATCGGCCGCCCCGACTGGCGGGCCGCGGCAGCCTTCCTCGCCGAGTACCTCGACGTGCTCGACCTGCAGGGCGTGCTCGACTACGCCGAACTGGTCCACCGCGCAGTGCTCCTCGCCCGCCGCCCCGAGGTCGCCCAGCGGCTCACCGCGCAGTACGACGCCGTGTTCGTGGACGAGTACCAGGACACCGACCCCGCCCAGGTCCGTCTCCTGCACGCCCTGGCCGGCGAGGGGCGCACCCTGGTCGCCTTCGGCGACCCCGACCAGTCGATCTACGCCTTCCGGGGCGCGGACGTGAACGGAATCCTGGACTTCCCGCGCGCCTTCCCGCGCGCGGACGGCCGCCCGGCCCCCGTCGAGGTGCTGCGGACCTCCCGCCGTTCCGCTGCCGCCCTGCTCGCCGCGACCCGGCTGCTGACCCAGCGCATGCCGCTGACCCGCCTCCCCGCGGACAAGGTGCGCGCCCACCGCGAGCTGGCTCCGGTGCGCGACGGCGGCCGCGTCGAGGTCTACACGTACCCGACGCCCGGCACCGAGCTGGACAACATCGCCGACATCCTCCGCAGGGCCCATCTCGAGGACGGCGTCCCCTGGAGCGACATGGCCGTCCTGGTGCGCGCCGGATCGCGCACCATCCCCACGGTCCGCCGCGCCCTCACAGCCGCCGGCGTGCCCCTCGACATCGACGGCGACGACATGCCGCTGCGCCACGAGCCGGCGGTGGCCCCGCTGCTGACGGCGCTCCGGGCGGTCGCCACGGCGGAGTCGGGCCGGGCAGGCAACGACCTGCGCACCCCGGAGCGGGCGGAAACCGCGGAGTCGGCGGATCCCGAAGAGACCGAACAGCACACCCCCTGGCTCGACACCGAAACCGCCCTCACTCTCCTCACCTCCCCCCTCGCCGGCATGGACGCCGCCGATCTGCGCCGCCTCGGCCGTGCCCTGCGTGAGGAGGAGCGGGCCGCGGGCAATCCGGTGCCGCCGCCGTCGGACGAGCTGCTCGCGCGAGCGCTCGCCGAACCCGAACGCCTGGTGGCACATGATCCGGCGTACGCGCGCGGTGCCCAGCGCCTCGGCGCGCTGCTGCGCACAGCGCGCGAGCGCCTGGCGGGCGGCGGTACGGCCGAGGAAGCGCTGTGGGACCTGTGGCAGGGCACGCCCTGGCCCACGCGCCTGGAGCGGGCCGCCCGGCGCGGCGGTGCCGCCGGACGCAACGCGGACCGCGACCTGGACGCCGTGTGTGCGCTGTTCGCGACCGCGGCCCGCGCCGAGGAACGCTCCGGCGGCCGCGGCGCCCTCAACTTCCTGGAGGAGTTGGAGGCCGAGGACATCGCCGCCGACACCCTCACGCGGCGTGCCGTACGCCCCGCCGCCGTGCGGCTGATGACCGCGCACCGCTCCAAGGGGCTCCAGTGGCGTCTGGTCGTCGTCGCGGGCGTCCAGGAGGGCCTGTGGCCGGATCTGCGCCGCCGCGGCTCCCTCCTCGAGGCCGACCGCATCGGCCGCGACGGACTCGCCGAACCACTCACCCCGGGTGCACTGCTCGCCGAAGAGCGCCGCCTGTTCTACGTCGCCGCCACACGCGCGCGTGAACGCCTCGTCGTCACCGCGGTGAAGGCCCCCGCCGACGACGGCGACCAACCCTCCCGCTTCCTGACCGAACTCGGCGTCGAACCCAAGGACGTCACGGGCCGCCCGCGTCGCCCCCTGTCCGTCGCCGCGCTCGTCGCCGAACTACGCGCCACGACGGTCGACCCCCGAGTCTCCGACGCCCTGAGGGAGGCCGCCGCACGCCGACTGGCCCGGCTCGCCGCGCTCGCCGACGAGGACGGCCGCCCACTCGTCCCGTCCGCGCATCCCTACCGCTGGTGGGGCATGTTCGAGCCGACCGAGTCCAAGGTGCCGCTGCGCAACCGCGACCAGCCCGTCGTACTCTCCGGAAGCGCCCTGGACCAGCTGGCCAACACCTGCGCCCTGCAGTGGTTCCTCGGCCGCGAGGTGAAAGCCGACGCGCCCGCCACAGCCGCCCAGGGCTTCGGCAACGTGGTGCACGTCCTCGCCGACGAGGTGGCCTCCGGGCGCACCCCGGCCGACCTCACCGTCCTCATGGAACGCCTGGACTCGGTGTGGGACGCGCTCGCCTTCGACGCGCCGTGGAAGTCGACGCAGGAGAAGGAGCACGCGCGCGTGGCGCTCGAACGCTTCCTGAAGTGGCACATCATGGACCGCACCGGGCGTACGCCGGTGGCGAGCGAGCACGACTTCGACGTCACCCTCGAAGCGGGCGACTACGAGGTACGCATCCGCGGCTCGATGGACCGCGTCGAGGCGGACGGCGAGGGCCGCGCCTACGTCGTCGACTTCAAGACCGGCAAGCAGGCGCCCAGCGCGGCCGACGTGGCCCGCCACCCCCAGCTCGCGGTCTACCAGTTGGCCGTCCGCGAAGGTGCCGTCGACGAGGCCTTCGACGGTGTGCGCCCCGAGCCGGGCGGCGCCGAACTGGTCCAGCTGCGCCAGGGCGCCGCCAAGCGGGACGGGGGCGAGACCCTGCCCAAGGTGCAGGCCCAGGAGCCCCTTGAGGGGGAGTGGGTCGGCGAGCTGCTGGCCACCGCGGCAGGCAAGGTGTTAGACGAACGGTTCACCCCGACGACCGGCCAGCACTGCACGCACTGCGCGTTCCGGGCGTCGTGCAGCGCGCGGCCCGAGGGGCGACACGTGGTCGAGTGACGTACGGCACCATGGGCGTTGACCTGCGCTTCTCCGGTCCCGGGAGCCGATGACGGCATCTGCTGTCAGTGCCCGCCGCTAGCCTCTGAGCCGTGCCCGCCCTTATCACCGATCCCGAGCAGCTCAAGGAGCTCCTCGGGATTCCGTTCACCCCGGAGCAGACGGCCTGCATCACCGCGCCGCCCGCCCCGCAGGTGATCGTGGCCGGAGCCGGATCCGGCAAGACCACGGTGATGGCGGCCCGCGTGGTGTGGCTGGTCGGCACCGGCCAGGTCGCCCCTGAACAGGTGCTCGGCCTCACCTTCACCAACAAGGCCGCCGGTGAACTCGCCGAACGCGTCCGCAAAGCCCTCGTCAAGGCCGGTGTGACCGACCCGGACGCCATCGACCCGGACAACCCGCCCGGCGAACCGGCCATCTCCACATACCACGCATTCGCGGGCCGCCTCCTGACCGACCACGGTCTGCGCATCGGGCTCGAACCGACCTCCCGCCTCCTCGCCGACGCCACCCGCTACCAGCTCGCCGCGCGCGTGCTGCGCGAAGCCCCGGGCCCGTACCCGGCGCTGACCCGCTCCTTCGCGGACCTCGTCAGCGACCTGCTCACCCTGGACTCCGAACTCGCCGAACACCTCGTACGCCCCGAAGACCTGCGCACCTGGGACGCCGAACTGCTGCACACCCTGCAGCGCGTCAAGCTCACCAACGCCGACCTGCGCAAGGTCCCCGAGACGGCCGCCGCCCGCCGGGAACTCACCGAACTGGTCCTGCGCTACCGGGCCGCGAAGCGCGAGCGCGACCTGCTCGACTTCGGCGACCAGATCGCCCTCGCCGCGCACCTCGCCCAACTCCCCGACGTCGGCCGCATCCTGCGCGACGAGTTCCGCGTCGTCCTCCTCGACGAGTACCAGGACACGTCCGTCGCCCAACGCGTCCTCCTGGCAGGGCTGTTCGGCGGCGGCACCGGCCACCCCGTGACCGCCGTCGGCGACCCCTGCCAGGCCATCTACGGCTGGCGCGGCGCCTCCGTCGCCAACCTGGACGACTTCCCCGACCACTTCGCCCACACCGACGGCCGCCCCGCCACCCGCCAGGCACTCAGCGAGAACCGCCGCAGCGGCGGCCGCCTCCTGAACCTCGCCAACAGCCTCGCCGAGCCGCTGCGCGCCATGCACGCGGGCGTGGAGGCCCTCCGCCCCGCTCCCGGCGCCGAACACGACGGCATCGTCCGCTGCGCCCTGCTGCACACCCACGCCGAGGAGATCGACTGGATCGCCGACTCCCTCGCCCACCTCGTCCGCACCGGCAAGGAACCCGGCGAGATCGCCGTCCTGTGCCGCACAGCCACCGACTTCGCCGAAATCCAGGGCGCGCTCGTCGCCCGCGACATCCCCGTGGAGGTCGTCGGCCTCTCCGGACTGCTGCACCTGCCCGAGGTGGCCGACCTGGTCGCCGTCTGCGAGGTGCTCCAGGACCCGGGCGCCAACGCCTCCCTGGTCCGGCTGCTGACCGGCCCCCGCTGGCGCATCGGCCCGCGCGACCTCGCCCTCCTGGGCAGGCGCGCCCGGCTACTCGTGTCCCACGCGCGCGTGGACACGGACGACGACCCCGACCGTCGGCTCGCAGAAGCAGTCGAAGGCGTAGACCCGGCCGAGGTGATTTCCCTCGCCGACGCTCTCGACACGTTCCTGGAGACCCCACTGGAGGGCGGCGGGGACGACGACGGCCTGCCCTTCTCGCCGGATGCGCGCGTACGGTTCGCGCGCCTCGCCGCCGAACTGCGCGACCTGCGCCGCTCCCTGTCCGACCCGCTCATGGACGTACTGCACCGCGTCCTCGCCGTCACCGGCCTGGAGGTCGAACTCTCGGCGTCCCCGCACGCCCTGGCCGCCCGCCGCCGCGAAACCCTCTCCAACTTCCTGGACATCGCCGCCTCCTTCGCCGCGAACGAGAGCGAGGCGAGCCTGCTCGCCTTCCTGGGCTTCCTGCGCACCGCCGCCCAGTACGAAAAGGGCCTCGACAACGCCCTCCCCGGCGGCGAGAACACCGTCAAGGTGCTCACCGCGCACAAGTCCAAGGGCCTGGAGTGGGACGTCGTCGCCGTGCCCGGCCTGGTCACCGGGACCTTCCCCAGCAGCCAGGGCCGCGAGAAGTGGACTGCCCAGGCCAAGGTGCTGCCCCACGAACTGCGCGGCGACGCCGACACACTGCCCGACATCCAGACCTGGGACTCACGCGGCATGAAGGCCTTCCACGAGGCCGTGAAGGACCACCAGCGCATCGAGGAACTCCGCCTCGGTTACGTCACCTTCACCCGCCCCCGCTCCCTGCTCCTCGGCTCCGGCCACTGGTGGGGCCCCACGCAGAAGAAGCCCCGCGGACCGTCCGACTTCCTCCAAGCCCTCCACGACCACTGCGCCGCCGGTCACGGCGAGATCGAGGCATGGGCGGAGGAACCCGCCGAGGACGAGGAGAACCCGGCCCTGCACCAGGCCACCGCCGAGCAGCGCTGGCCACTGCCCCTGGACGACACGGCACTGGCCCGACGCCGCGCGGCCGCCGCGACGGTCCTCGCCCACCTCGACGACCTCGCCTCCCACGACAGTGGCCAACCCGCCGCCGTACACGACCCCGACACCCACGACGACCCGGACTGGCCCCTGCCACCGGACGACGAGATCCCCCATGAGGGCGAGATCCCTCACGGACACGAAATCCCCTATGAGGGCGAGATCCCATACCCGGATGAAACCGAGGAGGACCCGGCCGACTGGGACTCCTGGGACACGCACCGCCCAACGGAGCAGCACCGCCCGACCGTCCCGCACCAGGCGACGTCCCCGGACCTCCACACCACGCACGGCGCACGCCCACACCCCCCGGAGCCCGAGCCGAGCCCGCTCACCCCCGAAGAGGCCCGCACCGTCGCCTCCTGGGACCGCGACCTCGACGCCCTCACCGGAGAGCTCCTCCGCGCGCGCGAGTCCGTCACCGAGGTCTCCCTGCCGGCATCGCTGACCGCCTCCCAGCTGCTGCGCCTCGCCGCCGACCCGGACGGCTTCGCCCAGGAGCTGGCCCGCCCCATGCCACATCCACCCCAGCCCGCCGCACGCCGCGGCACCCGCTTCCACGCCTGGGTCGAGGCACGCTTCGAAGAACTGACCCTGCCCATGCTGGAGCCGGAAGAGCTGCCCGGCAGCGAGGCCGAGATCGCCGACGAACGCGATCTGGAGGCCCTCAAGGAAGCCTTCGAACGCACCGAGTACGCCCACCGCACGCCCTACCGCGTCGAAGCCCCGTTCCAGCTCGCCATCGCCGGCCGCGTCGTACGGGGCCGTATCGACGCCGTCTACCGGGACGGCGACGGCGAGCAGGCGACGTACGAGATCGTCGACTGGAAGACCGGCCGCACCCCGACCGCCGACCCCCTCCAGCTCGCCGTGTACCGACTCGCCTGGGCCGAGCAGCAGGGTGTGCCCCTGGAATCGGTCACCGCCGCCTTCGTGCACGTACGCACCGGCGAGGTCGTACGCCCCGACGACCTCCCGGACCGCGCCGCACTGGAACAGCTGCTGCTGGACGAGCCGCCCGGTGACGAACCGCACGACCGGACTGTCACTGCGGGCCGATAGGCTCGTGACCATGAGCCAGACCCCGGACAGCGCCGTCCGCACGTACATCGACCAGCACGCTGCCGCCTTCCTCGACGACCTCGCCGAGTGGCTGCGCATCCCGTCGGTGTCCGCCCAACCCCACCACGCGCCCGACGTACGGCGCAGCGCCGACTGGCTCGCCGGCAAGCTCAAGGAGACCGGCTTCCCGACCGCCGAGATCTGGCAGACGCAGGGCGCACCCGCCGTCTACGCCGAGTGGCCCTCCGACGACCCCACCGCACCCACCGTCCTCGTCTACGGCCACCACGACGTGCAGCCCGCCGCCCGCGAGGACGGCTGGGACAGCGAGCCCTTCGAACCCGTCGTCCGGGAAAACCGCCTCTACGCGCGCGGGGCCGCCGACGACAAGGGCCAGGTGTTCTTCCACACACTCGGCGTCCGCACCCACCTCGCCGCCACCGGCCGCACCACCCCGGCCGTCAACCTCAAACTGCTCATCGAAGGCGAGGAGGAGTCCGGCTCCCCGCACTTCCGGGCCCTCGTCCAGGAGCACGCCCACCGGCTCACCACCGACGCGGTGATCGTCTCCGACACCGGCATGTGGTCCGAGGACACCCCCACCGTGTGCACGGGCATGCGCGGCCTCGCCGAGTGCGAGATCCGGCTGCACGGCCCCGACCAGGACATCCACTCCGGCTCCTTCGGCGGCGCCGTCCCCAACCCGGCGACCGCCGTCGCCCGCCTCGTCGCCGCCCTGCACGACGAGCACGCGCGCGTGGCGATCCCCGGCTTCTACGACGGCGTCGTCGACCTCACCGACCGGGAGCGCGCACTCCTCGCCGAACTGCCCTTCGACGAGCAGCAGTGGCTCCGCACCGCCAAGTCGTACGCCACCCAGGGCGAGGCCGGATACACCACCCTGGAGCGCATATGGGCCCGCCCCACGGCCGAGGTCAACGGCATCGGCGGCGGCTACCAGGGCCCCGGCAGCAAGACGATCATCCCCTCCACGGCCATGGTGAAGCTGTCCTTCCGCCTGGTCGCGGGCCAGGACCCCGACCACATCGAGAAGGCCGTCCGCGCCTGGGCGGCCGACCAGGTCCCCGCCGGCATCCGGCACGACATCACCTTCTCCGCGGCCACACGCCCCTGCCTGACGCCACTGGACCACCCGGCCCTGCAGTCCGTCGCCCGCGCCATGAGCCGCGCTTTCGGAACACCCGTCCGCTACACCCGCGAGGGCGGCTCCGGACCCGCCGCAGACCTCCAGGAAATCCTCGGCGCACCCGTCCTCTTCCTGGGCATCTCCGTCCCCTCCGACGGCTGGCACGCCCCCAACGAGAAAGTCGAGCTCGACCTGCTCCTCAAGGGCGCCGAGACCACCGCATACCTGTGGGGCGACCTCGCAGAGCACTGGCGTCATGAGCCCTGACCGATCCACACCGCACGGAGCCCCGTCCCGAACGGGGCACACTGGAGGAGCCGCGCCGCACCACGGAGCCCCGCCACACCCGGTCGCCTCCCGCCGTACGTCCCGCTGAACCGCCGCCGCATCAACCGTTCCACCGGGGGAGTTGGAAGCACCCGTGACCACCTGGACCGACCACACCGCCGACCGACCCATCTCGCTCACCGCCCCCAGCGGAATCGACCGTGCCGCACACCACCGCCTCGACGAGGCCTGGCTCGCGGCGGCGTGGAGCCACCCCACAACCCGCTGCTTCGTGGTCTCCGGCGGTCAGGTCCTCATCGACGAGACAGCCGACGGCCGCACCGAACTCGTCATGAGCCCGTCCTTCGAAGCCCCGCTCACCGAGGCCCACCGCTACTTCCTCGGCATAGACGAAGGCGGTGTCTCCTACTTCGCCCTCCAGAAGGACGCCCTGCCCGGCCGCATGGACCAGTCCGCGCGCCCCGCCGGCCTGCGCGAGGCCGGCCTGCTGCTCTCCCCCCGCGACGCCGGCCTCATGGTGCACGCGGTCGGCCTGGAGAACTGGCAGCGCACACACCGCTTCTGCTCCCGCTGCGGCGAACGCACCGTCATCGCAGCGGCCGGCCACATCCGCCGCTGCCCTGCCTGCGGCGCCGAGCACTACCCCCGCACCGACCCCGCCGTGATCATGGCCGTCACCGACGAGGACGACCGCATCCTGCTCGGCCGCCAGGTCCACTGGCCCGAAGGCCGCTTCTCCACGCTCGCCGGCTTCGTCGAGCCCGGCGAGTCCATCGAGCAGTCCGTACGCCGCGAGGTCCACGAAGAGGCCGGCATCACCGTCGGCCAGGTCGAGTACGTCGCCAGCCAGCCCTGGCCCTTCCCGTCCAGCCTCATGCTCGGCTTCATGGCCCGCGCCACCTCCACCGACATCGACGTCGACGGCGACGAGATCCACGAGGCCCGATGGTTCTCCCGCGACGAACTGCGCGCCGCCTTCGACTCCGGAGAAGTGCTGCCGCCCTACGGCATCTCCATCGCGGCCCGCCTGATCGAACTCTGGTACGGCAAGCCACTGCCGACCCGCACCGCCTTCTGACCACACAACGAAGGGGTGGCCGCCCCGGTAAGGGACGGCCACCCCTCCGAGTGAGCCGGTTACGCGCCGATCTTCTGCTTGACCTGTGCCAGCGACGGGTTCGTCAACGTCGACCCGTCCGGGAACAACACAGTCGGGACGGTCTGTAGACTTCCCGCTACGTGAGGGCGGCCAGGGAGGGCCGCCCCTTGTGGGGGAGGGAAGAGCGTGAGCGAGAAGCCCAGGGCTCTTGGCGTGGTCCGTCTGTCAGTCGGCAACGAGAACCAGACGGGGGAGGAGACGCAACGCACCCGCATCAGCAAGCGTGCGGATGCGGAGGAAATGGAGTTGGTCGACTTCGCCGTCGACATCGACGTGTCGGCGTCCATCTCGCCGTGGGTACGCCCGTCCCTGGGCGACTGGCTCAACAACAAGAAGGACCAGTTCGACCACATCATCATCCTGAAGATCGACCGCATCGCGCGGTCGGTCCGCCACCTCTCGGACATCATCGAGTGGTGCGAGGCGAACGGTAAGGGCCTCATCTCCTGCGAGGAGGGATTCGACCTCTCGAAGCCGTGGGGCAAGACCATCGCCAAGATCCTGGCTGTGGTCGCAGAGGCCGAGCTGGACGCCATCAAGGCCCGCAACAAGGCTTCCCGGGAGACCATGCGGAAGACCGGCCGCTGGCCGGGTGGCCTTGTCCCGTTCGGACGTAGAGCAGTGAAGGGCGACGCAGGCTTCACTCTGGAACTCGACCCCGAGTACGGCCCGACGCTGATCGAGATGATCCGGCGCTTCATCGAGAAGCCGAGCTTCTCGGCCGTCGCCGACTGGTTGAACGAGCAAGGCGTACCCACGGCTCAGGACATCGCTCGCATCCGCGCGGCGGCAGGCGAGAGCACAACTCGGCTGGCCGATCCGAAGCCTCGGGGAGCCAGGTGGACGCCGACCACAGTGCAAGCCGTACTGATCAGCCGCTCCCTGCTCGGGGAGTACGTACGCGCCAGTGGCGCCGTAGCCCGCAACGACGACGGCACACCTGTCATGCGCTCTGAGCCGGTACTGAACGAGGAGGAGTGGACGAAGCTGTCGGAAGCCGTCGCCTCGGTCAAGTACAAGAAGCAGAAGGGCTCTACATCGCCGACGGTGGGCGTGACGTTCTGCCTGTTGTGCGGGAGCGCCCTCTACTTCGTGAAGGGCGACCCGGCCAAGGGCAAGCGCGAGCGGTACCGCTGTCACGGCAACAAGAGCAAGGGCATCCAGGCATGCCCGAAGCAGAGGTTCTGGGCCGAAGACCTGTACCCCTGGCTGGAGTCGACCCTGTTGGGCGAGATCGGCCACCTGGAACGGATGGAGTCGAAGACGACCATCGACGACAGCCGTGCGGCGAAGCTCGCCGTGATCGACGGCAAGATGAACCAGCTCCTGAAGGAACTCCAGCAGGACGAGCTCAGCGCCGTCGCGTACGCCTCGCAAGTCGCCAGCCTTGCCCAGGATCGAGAGAAGGTCACCAACCAGGAGGGGCCGAAGCCGGTGACCGTGTGGACGGGTACGGGCGAGAGCTACGCGGAGTGGTGGGAGCGGTCGAGTGTCGACGAACGGCGTGAATGGCTGAAGAAGCACAAGGTCAAGGCGTACTTCGGACATGACGTCCTGGCCGTCGATCCCGGCGACCTGATCGAGAACATCAAGCAGCAGGGCATCACGTACTGGGATGTGCCCTCCAGGTCTTCTCAGGTGCTCTCACCGATCACGCCGATCTCGTTGCCGGGAAAGCCGTACGAGAAGCCGAAGCCGCTTACGGGTGTGGAGTGGGAGATTGTCAGCCGCTGGGAGGACTTCGAAGCGGAACGGGCAGCGCAGCAGGCGAAGGCCGAGGAGAAAGCGAAGGGCGCAGAGGGAGCCGAGAGGGTTCTGACCTCTGCCTGATGCAGGCTGAGCAACCGAGGAAGGCCCCCGACCTGGGGGCCTTCTGTCTTCCGGTCAGAAGGGCGGCGGCTCGTGCCCCGCTTCTTGAAGCCGGTCGGTCAAGGCGTCGTAATCGAAGTCCACCGGCAAGGGAGCTGCGTACGCGTCTCCGAACCAGCGTCGACGCTGTTCCTCTTGCTTGACCTTGCCAAGATCTACGAAGGACAAGGTGGGGGCCGAAGGCCCCCCAAGGGAGCCAGCCCCTTCGTCTTCCTGCTGGGGGCCGCTTACGCGGCCCACCTTCGCCGGCTGCTTGCGCCCTTCGATTTCGCCCTGTCGGCCACCTACGGGGGCCGCTCTTCGCCTACCGGCTTGCTCTTCGCCGCTGACTCCTCACTCCTACCGCCGTCGCTCTTGAAGGTATGTAGGTTGTATGGCTCCTCAGCCATATCCCCCTGCTTCGGCAAGGTGAGTCGGTAGATCACCGGACCGTCCGGCACCTTGCCCGTCTTCGTAAGCCAGCCAGCCTTACGCAGCCTGCCAACGATCTTGTTGACCGTCTGCTCCGGAGCCTTCCCGCCGTAGCCGAGTTCCCTGGCGATCGTCCCGTTCGACGGGCACACGTTCTCGCCTGTCTCGTAGTCCGCGTACAACGCCATGGCGACGCCGACCAGCTTCTCTGCGTGCTTCATGTTCGAGCGCACCAGCGCACGACGCCATACGTGCTCTTGTATCGCGGGTTCCCCTTCTCTCAAAACGCACAAGGACCTCAAAATCTACAGGCCCCCTGCCGCAAAAGAGCAGGTCACCGCATGTGAAGCGCCTCTCAGAAGGACCCCGAAACCGTGGCAGAATTTGAGCCGCCAAGACATGGCGGTCGGGCAAGGCCCCCTTGGGGGGTCATACCCCCACCCCTTCGCCGTCGCCGTTGTCACGGGCGTGACGACCATGGCGCTGTCGGCGTTGTCCCTGTCATGACTGCGAACGAGTGGCTGGAGTACTGGCTGGCGCGAGCGCCCATGCTCAGCGAGGAGCAGGCGAACGAGATCCTCAGCCTGATGGGGCTGGAGCAGGAGCCAGCTGCCAGGGGCTACGACCAGAGCGTCTCGTAAACCAAGGTTTGTGAGACGACGCGGCAGGCGCCCCGGAAGGGGGCGCAGCACTGTTCAAAACCCGTCTCGAAACCTCCGTCTCAGGCTTGACCTTTTGAGACGAGTTCTGAGGCAGTCCGTGTCATGACGACGACCACGATCACCGGTCAGCTCATCGGATACGCCCGCGTCTCCACTGATGACCAGGAAGCACAGCTCCAGCGCGACGCACTGACGGCCGCTGGTTGTGCCCGGATCTTCGAGGACAAGGCCAGCGGGAAGAACACCAACCGGCCAGAGCTCACGGCCGCGCTGGACTACGCCAGGCCCGGCGACACCCTGTGCGTATGGAAGCTGGACCGGTTCGCCCGTTCCCTCATCGACCTTGTGACCATGGTCGACACCCTTCGAGAGCGGGGCATCGGGTTCAAGGTGCTCACGGGTGCGCTGGCCAACATCGACCCCGGTACGGCGGACGGCCGTCTCATGCTTCAGGTGGTCGGGGCCATGGCGGAGTTTGAGCGCAGCCTGATCAAGGAGCGCACCCGCGCAGGGCTGGACGCAGCCAAGGCGCAGGGGCGTACCGGCGGACGGCCGACTGTGGTCGATGAGGACGTGCTCACCGTGGCCCGTGCGAGGAGAGCCAAGGGCGAGAGCGTGAGCGCCATCGCCAAGGCTCTCGGGATCTCCCGAGCCACGCTCTACCGCCATCTTGGAGAGAGCGCCTGAGACAGGCGCACAGCCCCTTACGACAGGCCCTCGGCTCACGCCGGGGGCCACTGTCATGCATGGGTGTCTGACGCCGTCCGACAGGCGTAACGATGCCTGCCCCTGCCGACCACGGGGGGAGTCGACAGAGGCAGGCACAGGGGGTGCAGGTCGCTCGAACCGCTCCCCCCTCCGGCGCTCCTCGGTCGTCGTGCTCGCCGTCCCTCAGTGCGCCGGGGGCCTGTCAGTCACTCGTCCCGGACCACCATCGCGAACGACGTACAGACACGCCGGAAGCCCTTGTGTCCGCTCCGGCCCGTGTGGCTCATGCACTCCACGTCGACCGCCGTGCCGTCCGTCGAGGGCGTGGCCATCCACTTGCAGTGAAGGCACTCCGCTTCGAAGGTCATGTCAGTGTCCGGGTGCTGCGTGATCCTGTGTTTCACGTACCGCATGACGGAGCGCGCCATCACTCGGCCCCGTGGTCTTCCCGCAGGTGCGTACGGAGTACGACGTTCGCGTCTGACGCCTTCGAGTAGTCCCCAACCGATCGGGCGTTGGTTCGAGTCACCGCGATACCGAGGCACTCGCGGCAGCCTGCCACGGGGTCCGGCTCCCGGGCTGGAGCTGTCAGGTGCACTGGCTCCGCCATCGTCGTCTTCGGTGTGCTCATCCTGTACGGCCTCCCCGCCTGGATCTCGCTGCGATCCATCCTTGGGGCTCCAGCGAAGTGGCCCTACGTTCTTTCCTGTTGAGGCAAGAACTCGTCTCGGATGCTCTCGACCAGGGCGCGCATGTCATCGCCGAAGAGCGCCACGTCGGCGAACCGCTCGAAGGTGTCGACGTACGTCTGTATGTCCCTGGGGTCCCGTGTCGTGATCTCCGAGTGGAACGTCTCGACGATCACAAGCCGGTCATCGTGGATGCTGAAGCACGTCAAGGGGAAGTCCGGCATCCGACCAGTCAGGGGCACCACCCCAACGGTCACGTTGGGAAGGCGGGACAGGGACACGAGCCGATCAAGTTGTACCGCCATCACGACTGGCTCACAGATCAGCCACCGTAGGACGTGCTCACAGATCACGAAGGAGAACGACCGACCTTCTTCGTAGAGCGTCGCCTGCCGTTCCATCCTCGCTGCCACCGTCCGAGCCCTGGTCTCGTCCGGCAAAGCTGGGGGCAGGGAGAACACCGCTGTGGCGTACTCCGGGGTCTGGAGGAGTCCAGGGATGAGTTGCCCCTGAAACAGCCTGAGAGCGGCTGTGTTGGCCTCGATGGCCTTGATGGTGTTCTGGTGCTTCCAGGGGCCCATACGGCGAAGCAGGCGCCACGCTGTGGCCTCGGTGACTTCGGCTCGGGCAGTTGCGAGGAACTGTTCCTTCACTGCGTCCGAGACGCCGAACGCGGACAGGATCAGGTCGACGTCTTGAACGGTGGGCAGGGTCCGGCCGTTCTCGATCTTCGAGAGCTTCCCTGCGGACATGGAAGCCCTGCGGGCTACCGCGTCACCGGTCAGTCCCGATGCTTCCCGCAGTGCCCGCAGGGCTCTCCCGATCGACTCCGTGGTCAGTGATGCCGCTCCCAGTAGGCCGCGAACGGCACGGCGTGGGTGAGCGCCAGGGCGCGGTAACCCTGGTACTCCCTCAGTCGGTCGGTAGGCAGGAGTTCACCGCCGATGAACTTGCCCTCGGGGGTGTAGTGCATGCGGTACACGTCACGGCCGTCGAAGAGCCAGAAGTCGTGATCGGGCAGGCCGGTCACCTTCTGCTCGGCAAGGTCGATGATCCCGATGGACTCCCCGGCCTTGATGTTGCCGGGGTAAGCCGACAGCTCGTAACGCAGGTAGTCAGTCAGAGGGGAGCGTAGGACATGAACGCGGGACACGCTCTTGCCCTTGTCGGTCATCGAGCGCACCCATGGGTTGTCGCTCCACTCCGGGCCCAAGTCCTCACCCGCGAGGAACCGAGAGATCTCCTCCCGCTCCTCCTCCACGTCATACACGTCGAGCGTCTCCAGCCGGAACGCGGTCCGCTCGAAGGTCTCGAAGAGACGGCCGAACTCCTCACCGCTGAGCACGGAAGAACTCCTCAAGTACGGCGGCCGGGACGATGACGGCCGTCTCTCCCTCGGGGAGATCGAGCTGTGCCAGCCGCTCAGGGTCGGTGATCACGTAACCCTGCACCACGTAGTCCTTGCCATCGTCCGTGCCCCACAGCGTCGGGCACGTGCCGTTCTTGCACTCCGGGTCTCCCGACAGCTTCCGCAGCGGCGCGCCCACGGCTTCCCCCTCAGGTCGACAGTCCTTGTCGCGTTCGATGCTTCTGGTCTTCGGTCAGCACGGTCAAGATCCCCGGCTTTCCAAAACGGGAAAGTCCCCGGAGCGCGCAAACCCCCGATCAGCTCCAGGCCGATCAGGGGTCGCGTGTTGTGAGGGTCAGGCGCCGAGTGCCTGCTTCACCTGGGCAAGGCTCGGGTTCGTCATGACGACCTCGGCCCCACCGTTGGAGGGAACTACCTGAACAGTGGGCACCGTCTGGTTGCCGCCGTTCGCCTTCTCCACGAACGCCGCGGACTCCGGGTCCTGCTCGATGTTGATCTCGGTGTACGCGATGCCCTCGCGGTCCAGCTGGCTCTTCAGCCGACGGCAGTAGCCGCACCACGTGGTGCTGTACATCGTCACAGTGCCCGGCATGTCTCTCGCGCTCCTCGGCGGGTCGGGGACGGATGGTCGCAGAGGGGGAACGTACGCGAACGGTCCGCCATTCCCGCCGGGGGTATGCGGCAGGACGTGACGCCTGCCGCATTAGTACGACTGCAGGGGTTCGCCTGTGGACAACCGGCTCACCTGTCTCCGGCGACCTGGCAGCATGGCCGTGTGACAGCAGCAACGCACTCCACCCTCTTCCCGCAGCACCCCGGCAGTGCTCAGTACTCGGCTCCGCCGAGCGGGGCCGACGCGGTGCTCGAAGGGCTCGACCCCGAGCAGCGCGAAGTCGCCACCGCGCTGCACGGCCCGGTGTGCGTGCTTGCAGGCGCAGGCACCGGCAAGACCCGGGCCATCACCCACCGCATCGCCTACGGCGTACGCGCCGGCATCCTGCAGCCCTCCAGCGTGCTCGCCGTCACCTTCACCAACCGCGCCGCCGGCGAGATGCGCGGCCGCCTCCGCCAACTCGGCGCCACCGGCGTCCAAGCCCGCACGTTCCACTCGGCCGCACTGCGCCAGCTCCAGTACTTCTGGCCGAAAGCAGTCGGCGGCTCCATGCCCCGGCTCGTCGACCGTAAGTTCCAACTCGTCGCCGACGCGGCCGCCGCCTGCCGTATCCGCCTCGACCGGGGCGAGCTGCGGGACATCACCGCCGAGATCGACTGGTCCAAGGTCACTCAGACGGTCCCCGCCGACTACCCGCTCGCAGCCGCGAAGGCCGGCCGTGAGGCCCCACGCGACCCGGCCGAGATCGTCCAGCTCTATTCCACCTACGAAGACCTCAAACGCGACCGCGCCGTCATCGACTTCGAGGACGTCCTGCTGCTGACCGTCGCCATCCTCCAGGACCGGCACGACATCGCCGAACAGGTCCGCGCCCAATACCAGCACTTCGTCGTCGACGAATACCAGGACGTCAGCCCCCTCCAGCAGCGACTGTTGGAACTCTGGCTCGGCGACCGGGACAACCTGTGCGTCGTCGGCGACGCCAGCCAGACGATCTACTCGTTCACAGGAGCAACCCCCGACCACCTGCTCGACTTCCGCACCCGCCACCCCGGCGCCACCGTCGTCAAACTGGTCCGCGACTACCGCTCCACACCCCAGGTCGTCCATCTCGCCAACGGGCTGCTCGCCCAGGCCCGTGGCCGCGCCGCCGACCACCGGCTGGAACTCGTCTCCCAGCGCCCCCCGGGCCCCGAGCCCGTCTACACCGAACACACCGACGAGCCCGCCGAGGCCGAGGGCGCCGCCCGCCGCATCCGCGAGCTCCTCGACGCCGGCGTCCCGGCCGGTGAGATCGCCATCCTGTTCCGCACCAACGCCCAGTCCGAGACCTACGAGCAGGCCCTCGCCGACGCCGGGATCCCCTACCAGCTGCGCGGCGCCGAACGGTTCTTCGACCGCCCCGAAGTGCGCAAGGCAGGCATCGCCCTGCGCGGAGCGGCCCGCTTCGGCGGTAACGACTCGCTCCTCGACGAGGCCGTCGACCTGCCCTCCCAGGTCCGGGCAGTGCTGTCCGGCGAGGGCTGGACGACCACGCCCCCCGCCGGATCCGGCGCCGTCAGAGAGCGCTGGGAGTCCCTCGCCGCGCTCGTGAACCTCGCGCAGGACTTCGCGGCAGCCCGGCCCGACGCCACCCTGAGCGACCTCGTCGCAGAGCTCGACGAACGCGCGAACGCCCAGCACGCACCCACCGTGCAGGGCGTCACCCTCGCCTCCCTGCACTCCGCCAAGGGCCTGGAATGGGACGTCGTCTTCCTCGTCGGAGTCGCTGAAGGCATGATGCCGATCACCTACGCGAAGACCGACGAACAGATCGAGGAGGAGCGCCGCCTCCTCTACGTCGGCGTCACCCGCGCACGCTCACATCTCCACGTCTCCTGGTCTCTCGCCCGCTCACCCGGCGGCCGCCCCAATCGGCGCCCCAGCCGCTTCCTCGACGGACTGCGTCCGGGATCGGCCGCGACCGGGGGTCGCAGCGGGGCCGGGGCCTCTGGTGGCATCGAGCGCGGTCACGGCGGCAGCGGCACAGGTCCCGCCGCACCGAGACGGACCCAGCGCACCCCGGCCCGCTGCCGGGTCTGCGGACGCACCCTCACCGACGCCGGTGAGATGAAGCTGATGCGCTGTGAGGACTGCCCCTCCGACATGGACGAGGGGCTCTACGAGCGGCTGCGGCAGTGGCGCGAGGTCCAGGCACGGCGCAGCGGCCAGCCGGCGTTCTGCGTCTTCACCGACAAGACGCTGATGGCGATCGCCGAGGCCGCCCCTGACGACGAGGGCGAACTGGCTCGAATCCCGGGGGTCGGAGTGCGCAAGCTCAACCGCTACGGGACCGACGTTCTGGCCATCTGCGCAGGCCACGAGCCAGAGGGAGAGGAAGACGGGGACTGATACCAACTCGTCGAAAAAATAGTTTGCGCATGCCCCAGCAATCCCCATAGGTTCTTAGCCACGGGAACAGCGGCCTTCTCGGAGGCCCTGATGCCGTGTTGTACTTGCATATCCGTCGGACTGGCTCACCCCAGTCCCCCGAGACGCCGAGAGGAGGCGAGTCCAGTGATCAGCATCAAGAACAGCACCACCAGCATCGTCAAAATGACCGATCGCTCGGTCGCCTCCGTGTGCATGCTCGGCGTCTCCAACCTGGGCACCGGTCTGTCCGGCATTCGTGCCGTCCGTCCGGCGTCCTCCCTGTCTCTCGCGGGACTTCCCGTCCGCGAGCGCAATGAGCGACCGACCAAGGCACTGGAAGCGGCAGTAGTGGCACAGGCCAAGGCCTATGCCTTTACGGCGACCGGTGCCGGATTCCGGAAGCAGACGACGCAGCACCACCTGATGTGGGCCTTCCGTGGGCCAGAACCCTGGAGTGATCCAGCCTGATCGGCGATCAGGCCGGCGCCTTCAGGGCCGCGGAACCCCACTCGGGATCCGCGGCCCTTCTGTTTGTCCCGAACGGGATGACAGAGCGAAGGGGCCTCGGGACAAGAAAAGAACCCGGTACCAGCCGCCACCCGGTCCAACAGGACCGGAACGACCAGACGAGGAAGACGACACCGTGCAACTCGAAGCGCACGCCCCGTCCGTACCGCCTTCCGAAACGATCCCCCCGCCCGGCCTCACGGAGGACTCCACCTTGACCCCGCTCACCGCGCTCACCGCGCTCGACGACGCCATCGAGAACCTCGGCGTCCCCGTCCCCTGCCGCTCCTACGACCCGGAGGTCTTCTTCGCCGAGTCGCCGGCGGACGTGGAGTACGCCAAGTCCCTCTGCCGTACCTGCCCGCTGATCGAGGCCTGCCTCGCCGGCGCCAAGGAACGGCGTGAGCCCTGGGGCGTCTGGGGTGGCGAGCTGTTCGTCCAGGGTGTCGTCGTCGCCCGGAAGCGGCCGCGTGGCCGCCCGCGCAAGAACCCGGTCACGGCATGAACACCGCAGGAACGATCGACCGCCCCCTCACGCACGACCCCCAGAAGCAGGCCCCGATGAAGCCGTCCACCAACGAGCCCACCGGCTCCGCGACATCAGACGTCACCACCACCGGCGCGAACGACTCGCGCCAGAACAGGACCCGCGAGATGCAACTCATCCCAGAAGCCCTGGCCCGTGCGCATATGCACGACCGGCTGCACGAGGCGCACCAGGAGCGCCGGGCCCTGCGCCTGGTGGCTGCGCGCCGGATGCAGCGCCGGGCCGAGCGGGCCTCGAGGCGCGCCCG
>NZ_JBQQCE010000180.1:0-18005 GCF_052245645.1 Streptomyces sp. KR55
CGGCAGCCGCACCACCGGCACGCACGTCCGCCAGGTCGACAGCCCCGGCGTCCAGACGCACCGGATGCACACTCGTGAACCAGCCCACCGTCCGCGACAGATCCATCTCCGCCGCCAACGGCACCCGACCATGCCCCTCCACATCAACCAGGAACCCACCCGCGAGATGCGCAGAACCCCCCCATTCGGCGGCCGCCGCCGCCAGCCCGGACAACAGCACGTCATCAACCCCGGCGTGGAACGCCGCCGGCACCTGCGTCAACAACAGCGACGTCACCCCGGCGGGCACCGTCACCGACACCTCCCGCACCGTGGACTGCACATCCCGGGACACATCCACGGGCACCGCAGTCAGCAGCGGATCACCGCCACCCAACAGCTCCGCCCACCCCCGCAGCTCCGCCAGCCGCTCCTCACTACAGGCCTGCGCCTCCAGCTCGCGCGCCCAGTGCCGGAACGATGTCGGCACCGCAGCCAGCTCCGGGACACGCCCCGCCGCCAACGCCCCATACGCCTCCGCCAGATCCGGCACCAGCACGCGCCAGGAGACTCCGTCGACGACCAGGTGGCAGATGACGACCAGCAGTCGGCCGGGGGTATCGGGACCGGCGTCCAGCCACACCACCTGAAGCGTCACGCCGGACTGCGGGGTGATCCGCTCGACGGCCGACCGGAGCTGTTCGGCGGCCAGGGCGTCCATGTCCGCTCCGCCGCCCGCGTCCACTCGGCGTACCCAGTCCCGGACCGGTGCGGCATCCGTCGCCTCGGGCACCACCAGCCGCGGTCGCGCTCCGGTCTCCAGCCTGGCCCGCAGTAGGTCGTGGTGCTCCAGCACCGCACGGACGGCACCGATCAGTGTGTCGAAGTCCAGCCCGGCCGGAGTCGTCACCGAGGCCGACTGGAACACCTCGCGCAAGTCGTCGGGTGCGGTCCTGTCCAACAGTTCGTGCATGACGGGCGTCAGCGCCACCTCACCCACGGCGACCCCTGCCGCGACGCCACCGGAGAGGGCGCCCTCGCCCAGAGGTACGGCCACGGCCGCCAGCCCCGCCGCCGTGCGCTGCTCGAAGACCTCACGGGTGGTGATCGCCAGGCCGGCGCGGCGGGCGCCCGACACCAGCAGCATGGAGAGGATCGAGTCGCCGCCGAGCTCGAAGAAGCTGTCCTCGACCCCGACCTCTCCCAGGCCCAGCACCTCACCGAACAGCCCGCACAGCAGCGCCTCGGCCGCTGTGACCGGAGCACGGCCCTCACCTTGGGCGGTCGTCTCGGGAGCGGGCAGCGCCTTGCGGTCCACCTTGCCGTTCACCGTCAGCGGCAACGCGGCCAGCGGGACGACCACCGGGACCATGTACTCGGGCAGCCGCGCGCCCGCGAACTGCCGCAGCCCCGCGATGTCGAAGTCCTCAGCCTCCGCAGGCACGACGTACGCGACCAGACGCTTGTCGCCGGGCCGGTCCTCGCGCACCACCACGACCGCCTGACGCACCTCCGGATGCGAGGCGAGCACGGACTCGACCTCACCCGGCTCGACACGGAAACCGCGGATCTTGACCTGCTCGTCCGCACGCCCCGCAAACTCCAGCAACCCGTCCGACGTCCAGCGGGCCAGGTCGCCCGAGCGGTACATCCGCTCGCCCTCGACGAACGGGCACGCCACAAAGCGTTCGGCGGTCAGGCCGGGGCGGTTGTTGTAGCCACGCGCCAGACCCGCACCCGCCACATACAGCTGCCCGACGACACCCGCCGGAACCGGACGCAGGAACTCGTCCAGCACAAACACTTGGGCATTGCCGATCGGCGATCCGATCACCGGGGGTGCACCCTCCGGGCTGATGCCCTCCTCCAGCAGCGTCGCCGTCGAGATGACGGTCGCCTCGGTGGGGCCGTAGGTGTTCCAGACGCGAGCCTGCGCCCGCCAGCGGGCCGCCAGGCCGGCACTCAGACGCTCGGCGCCCAGCACCCAGTTCTCCACGCCGGGGACGTCGGCCGGGTCCAGCACGCCGAGCAGGGACGGGACGACGCTCGCGACCTGCACGCCCGCGGTGCGGATCATCTCCGCCAACGCGGCCGGCTCCGTACGCTCCTCACTCGTCGCGATCGCCAGGGTGCCTCCGCCGCCCAGCGTCACCGCAACATCGAGCACCGCCGCGTCGAAACTGAACGACGCGAACTGCAACGCCACCGTGCCCGGTTCCACACCCAGCACCGGACGCATCACCTCAGCCAGGTTGGCCACCCCACCGTGCGCCACGGCCACACCCTTCGGCCGACCTGTGGAGCCGGAGGTGTAGATGACGTAGGCGAGCTGAGCCGGGTCAACGACCGTGTCCAGAGCCTCGGCCGCCCCACCGGCCGACTCCTCCAGCAGCACCACGTCCACGCCGGCCGGCACCTGCCCCGCCGTCGCGGCCGTGGCCAGCACCACCGAGGCACCACTGTCGGCCACCATGTACGCCAGCCGCGCCGCCGGATACTCCGGATCCAGCGGCACATACGCACCCCCGGCCCGCCACACCGCCAGCAGGGCCACCACCATGTCGACCCCACGCGGCAGACACAGCCCCACCCGGCTCTCCCGGCCCACACCCAGACCCACCAGATACCGAGCCAGACGATTCGCCCGCGCCTCCAACTCCCCATACGTCAGCGCATCACCACCGCCACGCACCGCCACCGCACCCGGAGTCCGCTCCACCCAGCCCCGGAACAGATCCAGCACCGTCCCCGCCGACACCGGCCGCCCCGTGTCGTTCCACGCCCCGGAGACCACGTCCTGCGCGCCGGTGACCCGTCCCGCCGCCGCCGACGGCTCCGCCACCGCGTCCTCGACGAACGCGAGGAAGGAACGCAGCGCACCCTCGACCCACGCCCGGTCGAACAAGGCCGGGTTCGCCTCAAAAGTGACCAGCATCCCCTCGTCGCCCGAGGAGCCGTCCACGACCACACCGAAGTCCTCGACACGCCGGCTGGACACGTCCCGGACCACACCCCGGGACGAGCCGAACCACACGTCCCCGCCCGAGGAGACGATGTTCACGTACGGGCCGAAGTGCCAGCGGTCGCCCTCCGGCCAGCCCAACTCCCGCCTCAGCCGCTCTCCCCGGAACCGCTGACGCACCAGCAGTTCCCCCACCTCACGTTCGGCGCCCTGCGCCACATCGAGCAGGCTCGCCCCACCGCCCACCGCCAGCCGCACGGGCAGCAGATTCGCCATCGTGCACGGCACCCGCGACGCACGCTCGTCCACCCGGCCCGTCACCGGGAGACTGAGCACCACTTCTCCCGCTCCCGTCAGGGCGCCCGTGAACAGCCCGACCGCCGCCACCAGCAACCGGGACGTACGCAGTCCCGCCCGGTCCGCCACCGCGCGCAGGGCCGACACGACAGCGGGCGACAGCCGGCCCGTCTCCCGCAGGACACCGCCGTCCGCCGCCGCGTCGGCGGACATGGCGGAGCGATATCCCTGGACGGAGCCGAGTACGGGCCGATCCGCGAAATGCTCGTGCCAATACTGCCGGTCCTCGGTGAACTCGGTGGAGTCGCGGTAAAGGGATTCCTGTTCCGTCAGGTCGCGCAGCGCCCCGAAAGGGCTGTCCGAGCAGGCCTGTCCGGACGTCAGCGCGGAATATATGTCGGCGGTCCGTCGTGCGACGAGGGAGCAGGCGAAGCCGTCCATCAAGAGATGGTTGTAGCACTGGAACCAGACGTGCCGGTCGGGGGCGAACCGGAAAAGAACGAAAGAGAAAAGAGTGTCGCCGATGGCGTCCTTGACCCGCTCCAGTTCGGCCCGGACGCGTTTCTCGGCGCTCGCGCGCGGGTCGGAGTCGGCGCTGACGTCGACCAGCGCGAGATGCCACTCGGGCGGGCCGGTGAAGGTCTGTGTCACCCCGTCGCCGTCCTCGGCGAACCGGACGCCGAGGATGGTGGTCTCGGCGACGGTCCGGCGCAGGGCCTCCTCGAACACGGCCACGTCCAGGGGGCCGGTGATCTCGATGCGCTGGCCGACGTTGTACAGCGCACGCGAGCTGTCCATGCGCTGCGCCAGCCAGATGCCTTCCTGGCATTCGGACAAGGGCAGGGTGAAACCGGCCTGACCGTTCATCTTTCCCCTCTCGACGAGCAGCGCGCCGATTCGCTGCCCGCAACACGTTTGCCGATTGTTCGACGCCCGTTCTTGCCGTCATCGGGGCGCACTCCACCGCAAAGGGAAAGCGACGTGGGAATGCCTGCGGTGTCAGTGTCAGTGGTTCAGTGATTCCCCGTTGTACTCACCGTCCGTGGGCCGAATTCGTCTGTTCCCATATGGACGGCGGATGATGATTCACTTCCGAATCCGCTCGCTCAGAACGATACCCATGACATGCGGTGAAGCCCACCGACTGACTTTGCGGAGGGGCCGAGGCGCGTTTTTCTCGCCTGTCCAACCGGCCGTTCTGCACGCTTGGACGGCGGCGGGGGCGGCGGAATGTCCGCGCCCGGCGCAACGGGGCGGGGGAACATCCGGCCGGGCAGGGCGCAGTGCCGGCCAGGGCCGTGACGGGGTGGGGTGAACGGAGGTACCGGAGGCGAAGGCGCGGCCCGTTTACCGGGGCCGACCCGTCTCAGCCATCCCGCCTTCTTCGCGCACCCGTTCCTCGGAAACCTCGGTGCGGGCGGCGTCGTCCCGTGACCTCTTGGGACGCGGCGGGGTGACGTTCCCGTTCCGGACGGGCGTCCGTTCCCGGAGCGGGAAGGCAGCTTCCACCACGAGGCCGCCGTCCGGCCGGGCGTGCGCGGTGAGCGTGGCATCGTGGGCCGTGGCGATCGCCCGTACGATCGACAGTCCGAGGCCGTGATGTCCGTCGCCGGCGGTGCGGCGCAGACGGTTGAAGGGCTCGAAGAGCCGATCGACCTGGTCCGGCGGGACCTCCGGGCCGGTGTTGGCGACCGTGATCACGGCATGCTCCGCCGTACTGCGGGTCGTGATCTCCACGCGCCCGCCCGGGACGTTGTAGTAGGCGGCGTTGTCGAGGAGGTTGACCACCAGCCGGTCCACCAGGGCGGCGTCACCCGCCGTGGGTGCGGGCTCGGTCTCGCCGTCGATCTGCAGCCTGCGGCGCTCGGCCTGCGGGCGCAGGGTGAGCAGCGCTTCCTCGGCGATCGCCGAGAGGTCGAGCGGTTCGGAACGGTCCACGCCCCGCTCGCTGTTGGCCAGGGTCAGCAGCGATTCCAGCAGGCTTCCCTGCTGTTTGCTGATCTTCAGCAGCCGCTCGAAGTTCACCCTGAAGGAGTCCACGGTGGCCTCGCAGTCCATCAGCGACTCCTCCAGCAGCGCGCGCTCCAGGGTGAGCGGGGTGCGCAGTTCGTGTGCGGCGTTGGCGATGAAGCGTTTGTGGGACTCCAGCGCCCTTTCGAGCCGACCGAGGAGTCCGTCGACGCTGTCGGCGAGTTGTTTCATCTCGTCGGCCGGTCCGTCGACGGCGAGCCGCTCGTGGACGTTGTGGGCCGAGATCTGGCGGATGGATGCCGTCATCGTCCGCAGCGGACGCAGGATGCGCCCGGCCACCAGCCAGCCGAGGGCCATCGAGATCACCGCCATGATGCCCAGGGCGACTCCGGACTGGACGAGCAGGTCGTGCATCTGGGCTTCGTGCTGGCGGGCCGCCTGCGCGCGGAGTTCCCGGGTCAGGTCGTCGAGCCCACCCCCCAGGTGCGGGCCCGGGCCGGGGCGTACCTCGACCCGGGGCTCCCGGTTCGGGCCCTCCGTGTGGACGGAGACGAACTCGCCCGCCGAGTTGTCGACGAGCACATAGGTGATGAGCAGGAGTACGGCCCCGGTGGCGAGGAACAGCACACCGAACAGCAGGGTCAGGCGCGCACGGGCCCGCCGCGGCGTTACCCGGCGCGTCAGACGGCGCACGATCCTCGTGCTCAGCGGACCGTGCGGGGACAACAGGCGCATGGGCATCTCAGATTCGGTAGCCGCTTCGGGGGACGGTCTGCAGGACCGAGGGATCGACGAGTTTGGACCGCAGGCGGTTGATGGTCGCCTTGACCGTGGTCGTGAACGGGTCGGCGGCCTCGTCCCACACCTTCTTGAGGAGTTCGTCGGCGGGCACCACCCTGCCCCGGGCCGCCAGCAGGTGCTCCAGCACCGCGAACTCCTTCGCCGTGAGCGGCAGTTGTGTCCCGGCGTGCGTGGCGATGCGCCTGGCGGGGTCGAGCCGGAGGTCGCCGTGGACGAGCGCCGGCTCGTGCTTCGGCTGCGAACGCCGGGCGAGCGCCCGGATACGGGCGACCAGCTCGGCGTACGCGAAGGGCTTGGAGAGGTAGTCGTCCGCTCCGAGGCCGAGTCCTTCGACCCGGTCGGCGATCGTGCCCGAGGCGGTCAGCATCAGCACCCGGGCGCGGACCGACTTGGCGGTCAGTTCGCCGCACACCTCGTCACCGTGCACCTTGGGAAGGTCCCGGTCCAGCACGATGACGTCGTAGTCGACCTCGTCGGCGTAGGCGAGGGCCGCCTCGCCGTCGTAGGCGACGTCGACCGCCATGCCTTCCCGGCGCAGTACTCGCGTCACCGAGTCGGCGAGTTCCCCGTGGTCCTCGACCACCAGCAGCCTCATGAATCCCCCCATGTACAGCGCGTCCCGGGCCGGTGACCGGCCCCGACGGTCCGTCGTGCAGCGGTGCTCAGCGTTTCGAGGGCCGGGTCACATCCCGGTTACAGGGCACGCCCAGCACCAAGCATCGCACCGACCACGCGAGCGGGCCACGGTTACAGCGGTACGCCTTGCGCTCCTACGACGAACTTGACGGCCAACGGCATCGAACGGGCCAAAGGGACTCACGGGGCGGGCGGGACGGACAGCACGGCCTGCGTGGGCGGTCTGCCGTCCTGGCGGTGGAAGGCACCCGGCTTCCTCGGGGCCGTGTCGGGCGGACGGGGGAAGACGACGGACAGGTGCAGCCCGCCCTCTTCGCCCGGAGCCGCGACGATCTCGGCGCCGTGTGCCGTGGCGACGGCGGCGACGATGGAGAGCCCCAGGCCGTGCCCGTCGGGCGTGCCGACGCGGGACTCCAGCCGTTGGAAGGGCTGGAAAAGCGCCGGAAGCCTGTCTTCCGGGATCTCCGGCCCGCTGTTGGCGACGACAAGGGTGGGCCGGCCCGTCCGGGTACTGGTGGACACCTTGATCCAGCCGCCGCGGGGGGTGTATCGCAGCGCGTTCTCGATCAGGTTGGCGACCAGGCGTTCGACCAGCCGGGCGTCGCCGTAGGTGTCGGCCGCGTCGAGCGTCGTCTCGATGCGCAGGTCGTTCCCCGGCGGGTCGGGGCAGCGTTCGTGGACGACGACGGCGGTGACCTCGGCGAGGTCCACCGGTCCGCGCCGGTCCAGGCCGCGCTGGCTGCTGGCCAGGGTGAGGAGCCCTTCGATCAGGCGTTCCTGGTTCTCGCCGGCCGCCAGGACCCGTTCGCAGACGGCCCGCAGGGAACGAGCGTCGGCGTCCGGGTCCGACAACTCGACCTCGATCGTGGCGCGTTGCAGGGTGAGCGGGGTGCGCAGTTCGTGCGAGGCGTTGGCGACGAAGCGCCGCTGGGCCTCGAAGGCCGCCTCCAGCCGGGAGAGCAGCCCGTCGAAGGTGTCCCCGAGGCCCTTCAGCTCGTCCGCCGGGCCGGTCACCGCCAGTCGTTCGTGCAGGTTGTGCTCCGAGAGACGGCGGGCCTTGTCGGCCATCTCGCTCACGGGACGCAGCACCCGTCCGGCCATCACCCATCCCAGGGCGACGGACACGCCGGTCATCACGCCCAGCGCGATGCCGGACTCGGTCAGCAGCGCGCGTAGTTCCGCCTCGTGCTGCTGCGACACCAGGTACTCGATGTCGGTGATGCCGCGGTTGAGGGCCGGCTCGTCCGGGTTGCCGCCCGGTTCCTGCCTGGTGGTGAATTTCGCGGCCTTGGCGACGGGGCTGCGGGCCACCAGGAGGTAGGTGAAGGCCAGCAGCGCCGCGCCGGAGAGCAGGAACAGCAGTCCGTAGAGCATGGTCAGGCGCAACCGGGCCGACCAGCGGAACAGCGTGGGCCGTCCGGGTGCGCGGGCGGGTTCAGATGCGGTATCCGGCATGCGGCACCGTTTCGATGACGGACGGTTCCCCCAGCTTGCGGCGCAGTCGGCTGACGGTGACCTTGACCGTGTTGGTGAAGGGGTCGGCGGCCTGGTCCCAGGCCCGTTCGAGGAGTTCCTCGGCGGAGACGACGGCGCCCTGGGCCGCCAGCAGCAGCTCCAGTACGGCCATCTCCTTCGGTGTCAGGTCCAGCCTGCGCCCGGCGCGGCGGGCGATGCCCTGGGCCGGTATCAACGAGATGTCGCCGTGCGTGAGAACGGGCGGCACCGCGGGCTGGGAGCGTCTGGCGAGGGCCTGGACACGTGCCCTCAGTTCCGCGAAGGCGAACGGCTTCGGCAGGTAGTCGTCGGCGCCCAGCCCGAGGCCGTCGACGCGGTCGGCGATGGACGCCGCGGCGGTGAGCATCAGGACCCGCGCGTCACCGCCGTTCCTGGTCAGCTCCCTGCACACCTCGTCGCCGTGCAGGCGGGGCAGGTCGCGGTCCAGGACGATGACGTCGTAGTCGCTCGCCCCGGCCCGCTCCAGTGCCTGCTCGCCGTCGAACGCGAGGTCGACGTCCATGCCGTCCCGACGCAGGCCCGTCGCCACGGTCTCGGCCAGTTCCCGGTGATCCTCAACGATCAGCACTCGCATGGCCCTCACCCTGGCAGAGTGGCGATAACGCTGACGTAACAGACTTTGTTCCCTCAGTGTAACCAGCAACTCGGCGTCCACGGAGCGCCGTTGAGGCGGACGGTACGGCGTGCGGCGCCGTCGGCTCGGGGCGTGCCGGGCCGGTTCTCGGAGTCGTCGAGGAGTTCGGCGACGGTCTCGACGAGGATCCCGGCGTTCTGCGCGGCATGCCCCAGGGGACGCCGTACGCCATTCCGGTCGTCGGCCGCAATCGGTGGTCACAGAGCCACGGATGTACGCCGCGATCACCGTTCGGCAGCCGTGCGGCCGGGCAGAGGGCGGGAGCCGAGGGCTTTACGGGCGCGGTGACCAGGGCCTTCAGCGCCTCGTGCAGCCGGTGGTACGTCGCGCTCTTCGGTGGCAGGTCGTGCGGGAGACAGGCCCACTGGCAGCCGGTCCTGCTCTGGTACAGGATCGCGTTCACGATCTCGCGCATCTCGTAGGCGCCTTGGTGGCCACTGACCGAGCGATGCCGGTCCTTCCACGCGGTGATCACCGGCTCGATCAGAGCCCACTGCTCGTCCGATAAGTCGCTCGCTGGGACGAGGGGGAACACAACGCGATGGTCCTCCATGAGGAACTCCGCAGCAAGGGCTGCCTCGGGCACTACCAGCGCGTGAAGATGGCCGTCGCACCCCTGCGACGCGGGCGGCCGCTGGACCAGCCCCGCGAGCGCCCGCCGTCCCCGCGCGAGGCCGCACGCTGGATCACCACCCACCCGGACCGCCGCGGCCTTCACGTCATCCACCGCCTGCACCGGCTCCTTGAGCACTGTCCGGAACTCAAGCGCGCCCACGACTTGGTCCGTCGGTTCGCCACCATGCTCGACAACCGCGACGCCGCACCCCTGCCGTCCTGGCTCGACGGGCTATCCCACAGCGGGCTGCCACCGCTTACCGGTATCGCCGGAGCCCTGCGCGAAGACCAGCACGCCGTCGCCCAGGGGATCACCACCACCTACAGCTCCGGCGTCAACGAAGGCCGCATCACCGACGTCAAGCTCCAGAAACGCCTGATGGCAGGGCGCGCTGGCGTCCCACTCCTCCGCCACCACGTCGTCCTGATCGCCCACCTCCGCAGACTTGATCACCGTCAAGACATATGAGGCATACGGAGGGGGAGAGCCGGAGTGTGCCGGTGGCCACGTCCCCCGAGTCACCGTCCGTCGATCCGGCCACGATGATCGCTGACGCGGCGGCGTTCAGCGCGGAATCACCCAGCCCGGCGCCCAGGTCCCGGCGGCATCGTGGCCGGCCGCTGTGGCGGCGAGGTGGGCGCGGAGGGTGGCCAGCGCTGGGTGGGGGTTGTCGCGGTGCCAGAGGAGCGAGTGCGGGTAGACGGGCGTCGGGTCGGTCACCGGGATGCGGCGCAGGCCGTGGTCGGCGGGCCAGACGAGGCGGGTCTGCTCGCCCATGAAGGTGGCCAGGGCCGGGGTGTCGGCGACGGTGTCGAGGAGCGCGTCGGAGCCGAAGTTGGGGCCGGTCGCCTCGATGGTGAGGCCGAACTCGGCGACGAGGTCGTCGTAGTAGGCGGCCCACTCGGTACCGGGGACGATGCCGGGCATCCAGATCCGGTGCCCGGCGAGCTGAGCGAGGGGCACCGACCGGGCGCCCGCCAGCGCGTGGGCGGGGCCGGTGAGGAGCTGGAGCGGCTCGTCGAGCACCCGGACGGACTCGATGCCCTCGGGAAGGGGTCGGCCGGGCGCGGCGACGGCGCGGAAGGACGCGTCGATCTCACCGGACCGGATGGCGGTGACGGCCGTCTCGATGTCGAACAGCCACACCACGTCGAGCTCGATCTCGGGGTGCGCGCGGTGGAAGCCGCGCATCAGGCCCGACGCCGCGCCGCGCTAGGCGATCACGTCGACGCGCAGCGGACGGCGGCCGGGGCGCACGGACGCCACCGCGCGCTCGGCGACGCGCAGCAGCTCGCGCGCGTGGGGCAGGAACGCCTGCCCGTCGATGGTGAGCTCGGCGCCGCGCGCGGTGCGGGTGAACAGCCGCACGCCGAGGTTGCGCTCCAGCGCGGCGATGCGCTTGGAGACGGCCTGCTGAGTGACTGCCAGATCGGCGGCGGCCTCCTGGAACTGACCCGCGTCGGCGGCGACGACGAAGGTCCGGACGGTGTCGAGGTCCATGTCGATACCCTATGGGCACAACCATTGGTTGTGGCCGGGTGGCCCTGTGGTTGTTTGATCCTCGGGTACCGCGCTCGCTTTGATGCTTCCGATCGCGAATCGGTTGTGCGGATGAGTGGCGAGGGACGGCGGGCATGAGGAGCGGGCACCGTCTGGGGCGGCGGTTCGGGTGGCTCTGGGGAGCGTATGCGACCAGCGCGCTGGGCACGTGGCTCGCCTTCGGCGCATTCCCGCTGATCGCCATCCAGGTGCTGCACGCCGGACCGGCCGAGGTCGCCGCGCTCTCCTCCGTGGGGGCTGCGGTGGGCGCGGCCGTGGCGGTGCCGCTCGCCCCGTGGGTGGAGTTCCGCCGCAAGCGGCCCGTGCTGATCGCGATGGACCTGGTGCGGTTCGCGGCGCTGCTGACGATCCCCGCCGCGTTCGCGCTCGGCGTGCTCACCTTCCTTCAGCTCCTGCTGGTCTCGGTCGTCGTCGCGGCGGCCGACATCACCTTCCGCGCCGCCTCCGGCGCGTACCTGAAGACGCTGCTGCCGGCCGAGGACCTGCTCGTCGCCAACGCCCGGTTCGAGTCCACGGCCTGGACGACCACGATCATCGGACCGCCGCTGGGCGGCGCGGCGATCGGGCTCCTCGGTCCGGTGGCGACGGTGGTGGCCGACGCGGTCAGCTACCTGCTCTCGGCCCTGGGCATCCGCGCGACGGGCGGGCACGAGCCGCGGCCCGAGCGCCGGGAGGCCGCGCGCATGCGGGCCGGGGACCTGCTCGACGGCTGGCGGTACATCCTCGCCGACGCGACGCTGCGTCCGCTGTTCTTCAACACCGCCTTGTTCAACGCCCTGGTGATGGCCGCCTCGCCGCTGCTTGCCGTCCTGATGCTCGGCCGACTCGGGTTCGCACCATGGCAGTACGGCCTCGCCTTCGCCGCGCCCTCGATCGGCGGGCTGCTCGGTTCGCGGCTGGCCCGACCGCTCGTCACCCGGTTCGGACAGCACCAAGTCCTGGTCGTGGCCGGGGCGCTGCGCGCGATCTGGCCCGTCGGCCTGGCCTTCCTCGGGCCGGGCACCGGCGGGCTGCTGCTGGTGATGGGCGTCGAGCTCGGGCTCATCTTCTGCTGCGGGGTCTTCAACCCCGTCTACGCCACCTACCGCCTCCAGCGCACCCCGACCGACCGGGTCGCCCGCACGCTGACCGCCTGGACGGTGACCACCAAGGCCACGACCGCGCTCCTGACGGCCGTCTGGGGCATGCTGGGCAGCCTGCTCGGCCCCCGGACGGCCATCGGCCTGGCCGGCGTACTCCTGCTGGCGACCCCGCTGCTGCTCCCCCGCCGCGCGGCAACGCTTCCCTCCAAGCCGGAGCCAGCACCGAACCGCACCTGAGGGGCCGCCACGGCCGTCACCGCGATCGGGCTGCACCGCCCTTCTTCGGAGCGGTTCACCCCTCCGCGTACAGCTCGGAGATGAGCGCGGCGGCCGCCGCCGTGGCCGGTGGGGGTCGCGGCGCGGCAAATCGCGGCTCACGTGCCCAATGTGCCGCAACAGCCCCCAGATACTTGTGAGGTACATACGGCGCAAGGCCACCTGCCTCACATACCTGAAGCCTTCTGGCGTCCCCAGACAGCACTGGAGGCAGATCACTCGTCTCTTCCGTGATCCGTCGGGGCCGCCGCCCCGGGAATCAGGGGCTCGGGCAAAATCAGGAGCCGTGCCAACGCCTCCTGACCCCGCTGTCCTGTACTCCGACGTCGCGGCCTGCGGCAGCCTCGCCACAGCGCTCCGGGCCGAGGCGGAAGGCTGCCTCGGCGCCGTCCCCGTCACGTCCTCGGACTCCGCTCCGCTGCTCCACGCGGCCGTCGCAAGCACCTTGCCGCATCGCGAACCGCTGCAGATCAGCGCTTGGTCACACGAACGCCGGTGGGCGATCTGGGGCGCGGAACCGTTCCAGAGCATGCTCCTCATCGACGGCAGGACAGACGACCTGGCGGAGGTCGCCAGGGCCGCCCGGGCGTGGCATGACGGGGCGGCCCTGAACGACATCCGCCGGGCGGCACCCTTCGTGCACCTGACCGGACGGTTCGAGGTGCCCGACCTCGATCCCGCGCGCTTGACGGAATCCGAGTGGCAGAGCATGCACCAGGAGGCGCGCGAACTGGAGTACGTCTGGCACGAGACGTACCAAGCCCTGATCGAGGCGGCGTACGCCGAGCCGGCGCTGCGCGCCCTCTACCCGTTCACGAGCCACCGGGCGCTGCGTTTCTCGACCACCACCCGCCCGCGCCTGACCGTCGTCGGACCGTGCCTGGCCGCGAACAGCGATGGCACGTACGGAGTGGGCAGGGGCATCGTCGACCAGGACCTCGACCTTTTCACCACGGCGCATGAGGCTGTGGCGCTGGCCGTGCGCCAACTGCCTCTCGGCCTGGGTCCAGTAGCACTCGGCGAATGACTCTGCCCGGTGCCAGAGCCGTGTCGCAGGGCTGCATCAACCACTACGGGCCAGAGTTCACTGAGCTTTTTCCAACTTCACTAACGCCGGTCTTCGATGGCCTGAAGGACACGGGGTCGCGGCGACGATGGGTGTGGCGCAGGCGGGGAGCAGCGCGACTTGGTCACAGTTAAGGTAACGGCGTGGAAAAGGACGAACGGCTAGTTCACAGCTCGTCGTTCGGCGCAGCGGCGGCCGCATACGCCGAACACCGCCCGGACTACGCGCAGGCCGCGGTGCGCTGGGCGCTTGAGCCCGCACCGGGCCCGCGAGTGCTCGACCTCGGCGCCGGAACCGGCAAGCTAACCGCCACGCTGGTCGCGCTGGGCGCCGACGTCATCGCGGTCGAGCCCGACCCGGCGATGCTGGCCGAGCTGCGCCGCGCACTGCCGACTGTCCGAGCCCTGCCGGGTAGCGCCGAGGCGATACCGCTGCCGGACGCGTCCGTCGATGCCGTGCTGGCCGGCAACGCCATGCACTGGTTCGACATGGCCGTCGCAGGACCCGAGATCGCCAGGGTCCTCGCACCCGGCGGCATCCTGGCCGGACTGTGGAACGTCATGGACGACCAGGTCGACTGGGTTGCCGGGCTCGCGCGGATCAGCGGGAGCGCGGCCATCGGCCCGCGTGACACGCCCACCAGCTGGCGCGCCGAGACGGCAGACGCACACCTTCCAAAGACCGGTGTGGCCGCCCGGTTCGGCTCGCCGAAGCAAGCCGAGTTCCCGCATGGGCAGCGCCGCACCGCCGACTCCCTCGTCGCGACCATCGCGACGCGCGCCGGGGTGCTGGTCATGCCGGAACAGGAACGTGAGGCCACGCTCGGCCGGATCCGCGCATTCCTTGCGAGCAGACCGGAGACCGCCGACGGCGAGTTCGCCCTCCCGATGCTGACCGCCGTACTGCGCGTGCGGCGGCTGTGAGAGCCATCGACCGCCTGATATTCGTGTAAGCGAGTCGCCGTTGGCGACTAGCGACCGGCGCTGACCTGATGGTCTCGGCCAAACCTGGCTGCTCCATGCAGATCACCAGGGCACTCGGCGATCAAGGCAATGAGCTCTATCCAACCTCCTTCAGGGGGTTGGTCAGTTCGCCTGACGGGACAGCTTGCTTGTCTGCCCTTCCGGCGTTGCTGTGTCCAGCTCTGCCCCTGCGGTTTCCTGGCTGGCCTGCTACGCGGCCGGCGCAAGGAGCGCGGGACCCGCTGGCGGCGACTGCCCGCGCGGCCATGGTCGCCCGCCTCCACGAGGCCGGGGACCTGTCGCCCGGACCGGTGTCCGAGGCGCTGTTGGCGTTGCCCCCCCCAGGTGCTGATGCCGCAGGCGTACGTACGGCGCAGCGCCCCGGACGAGACCCCGCCGCGCTGGGAGCTACTGGACTGGTCGGTGCCCGAGGACCGGCAAGAGCTGTTGCGCTTGCTCTACAGCGGGGACAGCGTGGCCGTCCAGCACGACGGTGAGCCCCTCCTGGGCCGGGCGCGTGGCACGCGTTCGGGCGGGGCGATGACGTCCATGTCGAGCGTGATGGGGATGACCGCCGGGCTCCTGCAGGAGCTGCATCTGGAGCCCGGGCAGCGGGTGCTGGACGTCGGCACGGGCGCCGCAGTCACTGCCGCGGTGGCCTGCTTTGTCAGCGGCGACGCCGGGGTCGTCACGATCGACCTCGACGAACATGTCGCCTCGGCCGCCGCCGCCCGCCTCGCCGACCTCGGCTACCGGCCCACCGTGATGACGGGGGATGGCGAGGCGGGCCGACCGGACCGGGCGCCGCACGACCGGGTGTTCGTCTCCTTCGCCGTGCCCCTTGTACCGCCGGCGCTGGTGGAACAGCTCGCGCCGCAAGGCCGACTGCTGGCGACGGTCGGCACCAGCTCGCCGTCGTGGCCGGCACTGGCTGTGATCACCAAAACCGCGCAGGGGCGCGTCGAGGGAGAGCTGCGGGCGGTCGAGTTCGGGCACCGCGCCGGGTGGGGCTGGAACCGCCTCTCCCTGTCCGCCGCGTTCCGGGAGCAGATGGCCACAGCTGAAGGCGTGACCATGCGCAGACACTGCCTGCCACCGCCCCGAGAGGCGCGTGGATTTTGGCTGGCCCTCGATCGCCTTCGGCCGGGACTGGTACGCAATTTCGGCGCCGAGCACCTTCAGATCGGCGCTCCGGAGTGCGGTTCCTGGGTGCGCGTGAGCCCGGATGGTGACGGCATGTGCTCGGTCACAGAGTTCGGGCCCCGCGCCATCTGGCACGAGATCGAACAGATCGCGGCCCGGTGGCGGGCGGCAGGCGAACCCGACGCATACCGAATCGAGTTCGATGCAGACGGCATGCAGTGGGCCGTCGCCGGATCCGGCCGTAACAAGCTGTGCTGGACGCTCCGCGACGAGCGCCCTGTGAAAGGGAGCCCGCGGTGAATCCACCCGCCGACAACCCACCCACCCCAACTCTGGATGCGCCTCTCCCGCCCCCCAGACCTGTCGCCACGACGACGGCGACCAACCTACGCACCGGCCTTCGCCGGCCCCGTGACCTTCGCCAGTGCAGGAACGGCTGATGCGCGGTATCCGCCATGGGACGAGAATGGACTTACCGCGTCGATGACGGACGAAATCCGCTCCGCGGAAGGAGACGATGATGCATCCCGCTGCTCTCGCAGGTGCCGTCGTGGGCCGCATCACGCACTACGCCCTGTCCGGAACCGCCGGAGTACTGGTTCTGCGGGGCGCCGCCAAGGCCGCGCCCAAGGCCAGACCCGCAGCGCGCAGACTGCTGGTCAGCGGCATAGCCGGCGGCATCACAACGGGACGACGGCTCGGGGCGGCCGCCGAGGAGGCCCGCCTGAGGGCCGGGGACCTGCTGGCCGAGGCCAGGGAGCAGCTGGGTGAGGAGGCGCCACCGCCCTCTGCGGTCGGTGTCGAGGGGCACGCTCACGACCACGAGCACTGAGAGGCGGTCGTCATGTCCGGCACGTCCGCACCCGGCGAGGTACCCGTGCCCGGTCCCGACTCCGTGGTGGTGGTGCGGTCCGCTGCCGCGGGGCGCGTACGGCTGACGGTTCCGTGGCTGCGGGCGCGGCCCGGGTGTGCCGGGCTCGTCGATGAGCGGTTCACCGATCTGCCGGGGTTCAGGGCGCTGCGTATCTTCCCGCGCACCGGTGCCGTGATCGTCTGGGTGCAGCCCGACCTGGTCGACGTGGACCGGCTGGTGGCCGCCCTGACCGAGGCGCCGCCGCCGGGGACGCCCGCCAGGGCCAGCCGGTCCGTGCCCGATTCCTCCACCGGGGAGGTCGCGCGGCTGGTGGTCGGCGGTGCGGTGCTCGCCCTGGTCGGAGTGCGGCGGCTGCTCGGCCGGCCTCCGTGGACCCCGGGGGGCTCGGCCGGCTTCCTCGGCGCGGTCACCGTCTTCACCGGGCTGCCGTTCTTCCGCGGCGCCGCACGCACCCTCGGCGGCCGGCGCCACGCGGGCACCGATCTGCTGGTGACGACGGCGACCGTGATCTCGCTCGTGCTGCGCGAGAACGTGGTCGCGCTGATGGTGCTGTGGCTGCTCAACATCGGTGAGTTCCTGCAGGCCATCACCCTGCGGCGGACCCGGCGCGCCATCGAGGAGCTGCTCTCCATCGGCGAGGAACGGGTCTGGCTGGTCCGCGACGGCGTGGAGGTGGAGGTCGATCTCACGGAGGTCAGGACTGGGGACGTGATTGCGGTGTACGAACACCACCGCATCCCCGTCGACGGCACCGCCGAGTCCGGCGAGGCGCTGGTGGACCAGGCGGCGATCACCGGCGAGGCGCTGCCGGTGTACGTGCAGCCCGGCAGCGAGGTGTACGCGGGCACCCTCGTCTCCACCGGCTCCCTGACCGTACGGGCCACCTCGGTCGGACAGGACACGGTCGTCGGGCGGATCATCACCCGGGTCGAGGAGGCGCAGGCCGACCGGGCACCCATCCAGACCGTCGCCGCCGCCTTCACCCGCCGCTTCGTGCCCGTCTCGTTCGCCCTCGCCGGGATCACGTACGTCCTGACGCGGGACGCCCGACGGGCGATGACCATGCTGCTGATCGCCTGCCCCTGTGCCGCGGGCCTGGCCACCCCCACCGCCATCAGCGCGGCCATCGGCAACGGCGCCCGCAGGGGCACCCTCATCAAGGGCGGCACCCACCTGGAAGGGATCGGCCGCGTCACCGCCGTGGTCTTCGACAAGACCGGCACCCTCACCCTCGGCCGCCCCCTGGTCACCAGCGTGGTCACGCTCGACGAGACGGTCACCGCCGACGAGGTACTGAGCCTGGCGGCCTCCGGCGAGCTCCACGCACGCCACCCACTGGCCGAAGCCATCGTCCGGCGCACCGAGGAACAGCACCTGCACATCCCGATCCACCAAGCCTGCGAGGTCGTCCTCGGGATGGGCGTACGCGCCGAACTCGACGGCACCCGCCTGCTGGTGGGCAGCCCCGCCCTGCTGCGCCGTCACGGCCTGGAGCTGTCCGAGGTGGCCCGGGAGTGGACGAGCCGGCTGCGTGCCGCCGGCGAGACCGTCATCTGCCTCGCCCACGACGAGAAGCTCATCGGCATGCTCGGCCTGTCCGACGCCGTACGCGGCGGCGCCGACACCGTCGT
>NZ_JBQQCE010000181.1:0-17969 GCF_052245645.1 Streptomyces sp. KR55
CTGCGGCAGGAGCTGCCGCTGGAGAGCCAGGGCGGCGGTGCGTTCGCGCGTGTAGCGGCGGGCGTTGTCGATGGACACCGCGGCCCGGGCGGCCAGCTCGTCCGCAACCGCGACGGCAGCACGGTCGAAGATTCCCGACCCGCTGTGGCGGATGAAGGTGACGAGGCCCAGGGCCGTGCCACCGGCGCGCAACGGCACGACCAGGGTGTCGTCCTCGAGCACCAGCCCGCCCGAGGCGAGGCTGCGGTGCTGGGGCGAGCCGTTCGCGTACTCCACCGGATGCGGGTGACGGTTCAGCGCCCCGGCGGAGTGCGCCGGGCCAGAGCGGGAGGAAGCGCGGATCAGCTCGACCCCCGTCGGACCCGTAACGCCCGGCACCTCGCCTTCCAGCACCGCCGGAGCGAGGTCGACCTCGACGGCGTCGGCGAACTCGGGCACCGCCACCGCGGCCAACTCGTCGGTCGTGGCGATCACGTCCAGCGTGGTGCCGACCCGGCGGCCGGCCTCGACCAGCAGATTCAGTTGCCGCTGCGCCTCGTAGCGGTCGGAGATGTCGAACGCGTCCTCGCACACCCCGAGCACTTGGCCGTCCGAGTCGTGCAGCCGGTAATAGGAACAGGACCACAGGTGGACCCTCCCGGGGTCGCTGGGCTGCTCTCCGAGAAAGTGCAGATCGAGGATCGGCTCCCCGGTCTCCAGCACCTGGCGCATGACCGCATCCAGCGATTCCGGATAGCCCGGTGTCACGACTCTGCCCCTGGGGTACAGCTCGTCGGCCGGCCCGCTCCGGAGTTCCGCGAGCGGCCGCCCGAGCTCCTTCTCGGAAGCGGCGTTGCACCAGACGAGACGGCGCTCGGTGTCATAGATGGCGAAACCCAGAGGCGACTGGGTGGCCAGACCGTCCAGCATGGCCAGCCGGGACTCCCATTCCACAAGCTGCTCACGGTCGGCCGCCACGACGACGCGCTGTGCCGCCCCGGTTCCGGCAAGGTGACAAACCGCGGTGACGAGTTGCAGGCGGTGACCGTCACGGTGGACGGCGATCTGCAGGTCGCGCTTCGGGAAGGACAGGGTCGGCGCGTCGGCGGGGCTCGCGGCGAGCGGCTCGGCCGATGGGGGATCGGCTGCTGCCGTGGACGTCAGGTATGCGCCAACGGGCCGTCCGATGATCTCCGTCGGGCGATAACCGAGGAGCTCCTGCGCCGCAGGACTCCAGCCGATGACGATGTCCTGGCAGTCGACCACAAATGTGGCAGCCTTCGTCACGTCCAGCGGGCCACGGAAGTCGGTGTCCCCGCTCGCCTTCCTTGCGTAGCTCATGACGCCCTCACCGGCCCGATTCATCAGGTCCAGAGTCCGCCTGATGCTCACGCTGCGCAAACGATCGGATCGGGTCGTGCGTCCGCAGGCGGCGCGAACCGGCCCACGCCCTGCCCGTCAGCCGTCCGGCCGTCTCCCAGCAGGTTCCCCCAGGCCAGCCGCGCTGCCCGTACCCCTTACGTCATCCGGCTCGGTGTGGATGCCGGACGACTTGGATGAAGACGCCAAGCCGGCGGCTCGCGTAGGAGTTGCCCGCTCTGCCGTCTGCCGGCCACCGCGTCTACTTCACCACCGCGGCCGAACTGGCGGCGAAGTGCCACAAGGCCGCCCTCGAAGGCCGCTGGGCAAGCATCATGCGGTTCTTCGCGGGCCCCCGCCTGCTGGTGATCGATGAACTCGGCTACCTCCCGCTGCCCGACGACGGCGCCTCGGCCATGTTCCAGGTGATCAACCAGCGGTATCCGAAGTCGAGCACGATCCTCACAACCAACGTCGGCATCGTCAAAGCGCACTTGTTCCGGAGAACTCGTGCAAGGTGCTGGCGAAACTTCACAGGTTCGGCGGCGACCCTGTGCCGTCGGTGCTGTGGTTGAAGGCTCCGTCGGTGAGGACGGGCACGATCGCGCTGGCGTCGAGCTCCGTGGCGATCGCCACGTCGTCGGCGAACCCGCTCCGGGCCAGTTCAATGCCCGAGGAAGAGGCGGCTACGGCACTCATGACATCGGCGGTCTGCATGAAGCAAGCCCGCGCTGCAGCCGCCTCGCAGGACAGCGGGCCAACTCCTCGTGACTCCAGTTCGGCGATGATCGCCCCGGCGCCCAGCAAGTCCTCCAGCGCAGGTCGCAGGCTTCCGTCCGGCCACCGCTCACCAGCAGCGATCACCACGACGGGACGTTCTGCAGTTCCGTAGCCGTGCCGGGCCAGCCATCGTCCGACAGCGGTGGCGTTACGCAGGCAACCCGCCACCACCGTCGAATCGCCTGCCGCCGCGGCGATGGCGGATCCGTTGGGTGAAGGCAGCACAAGTCGCGGGATGAACGGGGCTTGCCGGAGGGCTGCCGGAGACAGCGACCACGGTGACGTCGAGGTGGCGGCTCGCCGCCCCACGGCCAGCGCCGCCGTCTTGTTCTGGGCAAACGCGGCCGCCGTCTCGTCGCGCCAGGCATAGGGAAAGACCTGGATCCCTGCTTCGACGGCGACGGTCACCGACGTCGTGAACGACAGCACGTCGACTACCACCAGGCAGGCGACGTCCTGCGCCAGCTGCTGGGCACCGGTGGGGCCCCACTCGAATCGGACGCCGTTCTCTTGTTGCAGGAACCAGTTGCTCATGGTGGTCGAGTCTGCACCGGTTGGATCAACGGGGAGGGCTATCTGGTGTTCGCGAGCTGGGCAGGCGCCCGGGGTCGACGTGGTTGGCGAGGTAGATCAGGGTGGCCTGCGGGTCCATGCCGAAGGCTGCGGCGACGAGCTTGGGGTCCATGGTGTTCACCAGGTTGAGGAGGTGGGTGCTGCGGATCGTCCTGGGCGGGTATGCGCAGTCGTCAAGGACGTGGGAGAGCTAGGCAGTTGAGGCCGGGTTTTCGCCCAGCCTTCGTTCCATTGGTGACCATCACGTGCGGGTTGGCCGCCGGCCATGCCTCGCGGCGGCCAGGCAGCGTTGCAGTACGGTCCAGGAGGCCGGGTCCAGCGGGATGGAATGGGGTCGCTTGCCGAGCCGGACCGTCTGGGCCGCCGGATCGATGTCGGTGATCTGCAACAGACGGACCTCTGTGCTGGAGGCGCCGTGCAGCAGGGGTTGACGAGACGGAACGTATCGTCTAGCTTCTAGTTCGTCGGCGAGCAACTGGTGCTCCTTCTGCTTGCCGCACGATCCTGTTCGCCTAGCAAAGGACTGCTCTTGCATCCTGCTCCTGCCGGCACCACCGTGACTGCTCCTCCTCTCACCACGTCTCAGCTTGCTCTTGCCGAGGTGACCAAGCGCTATGGCGACCGCATTGTGCTGGACCGCGTGTCTCTCACTGTCCGGCCGGGCGAAAAGGTCGGGATCGTCGGGGACAACGGCTCTGGGAAGTCCACGCTTCTGCGGCTGCTCGCAGGGCAGGAGCCGGTCGACAACGGCAGCCTGACCGTCACAGCACCAGGCGGCATCGGCCACCTTCGCCAGACTCTCGATCTGCCCGATTCGGCGCGCGTGGGCGATGCCGTGGACCACGTGCTGGGCGAACTGCGCGCCCTCGAACGCCGTATCCGGATCACGGAGGCGGCGCTGGGCACGGCCGGCCCCGCCGAGTTCGAGCACTACGCCGCCCTGGTGGCCGAGTTCGAGGCGCGGGGTGGGAACGAAGCGGATCGCCGTGTCGAGGTGAGCCTGCGCCGACTTGGCGAGCACGCGCCACTGGATCGCACACGTCCGCTGAGCACCCTCTCCGGAGGACAGCGCTCCCGGCTCGCGCTCGCCGCGACCCTGGCCTCCGCCCCCGAACTGCTGCTGCTCGACGAGCCGACCAACGATCTGGACGACGAGGCCGTGGCCTGGCTCGAAGGCCATCTGCGCCGCCATCGAGGCACGGTGATCGTGGCCACGCACGATCGGGCGTTCCTGGATCGCGTCACCTCCACCGTGCTGGAAGTGGATCACGATCAGCACACGGTACGGCGCTACGGAAACGGATACGCCGGCTTCCTCGCCGCCAAGGCGGCGGCTCGGGCCCGTTGGGCGTGGGATCACGAGCAATGGCGCAATGAGGTCGCCCGACAGGAACACCTCGCCGACTCCAGTATCGGACTGCTGGCCGAGATCCCCCGCAAGGGGCCGTGGGCCTTCAGCGGCGCCGGCGCTTTCCGAGCGCGCTCGCGGGCCCACGGCGCACAAAGCCGCATCCGTAACGCACGCGAGCGGTTGCAACGGCTCACGGAGCACCCCGTGGCGCCGCCTCCGCAGCCGCTGCGGTTCACAGGCCGCGTCGAAGGCACGCCAACCGTCGAGGAAACATTAACGGCAACGCACCTGGAAGGCGTCCTGGTCAAAGGGCGGTTGTACGTCCCGTCCCTGAAACTCGCCCCTGGCGACCGACTACTCGTCACCGGCCCCAACGGTGTCGGCAAAAGCACCCTTCTCCGACTGCTGGCAGGGGAATTGACGCCTGACGCCGGTATCGTTCGCCGACCGCGGCGGGTCGGATTCCTACGTCAGGAGAGCGCGCTCGATGCCGCCTTCGATGACCGAACGCTGCTCGCGGCATTCGCTGCCGACAGGGCGGGGCAGCCCGACGAGCACGCCGACGAACTGCTTGCGCTCGGCCTGTTCCACGCCGTCGACCTCGCTGTCCCCGTACGGGCGCTGTCCGTCGGGCAGCGCCGCAAGCTCGAACTGGCCCGGCTCGTGACGGCCGGCCCACTCGATCTGCTGCTGCTCGACGAGCCGACGAACCACCTGGCCCCCGCCTTGGTGGAGGAGATCGAGGCAGCCCTGGCCCGCTACACCGGCACGCTGGTCGTGGTGACGCACGACCGGCTCCTGCGCGAACGCTTCCACGGGCCCCGCCTGGAACTACCCATGGCCGCCGAGAAGGCGCGCCAGAACTGACGACCTTGAGCCGCTCAGTCATCCGCGCCGAATGGCCCCGCAAGCCCTGGCACGGCCTCGCCGACGTCGAACTCGCCACCGCGGAATGGGTCGACTGGTTCAACAACCAGCGCCTCCACACAGCGATCGGAGACATCCCGCCCCACGAGCACGAGACCAACTACTACGCTCAACTCCAGCCCCAGCCGGCGGCTGGAGTCAACGCATAAAGCCTCCACCGATCCCGGAGCGGTTCAGTGCGCGGTGAACGCGAAAGACGTGTACTGCGCGGATTCAACCGGTCGTCGCAACAGCGGCTTCCTGGACGGATAGTAGATGTTCGTTCAGGGCTTCGGCGGGTGTCTTCCAACCCGGGGTTTTGCGGGGCTTGTTGTTGAGGGCGAGAGCGACGGCCTCGAGTTCGTCGGCCTGGCATCGCGACAGGTCTGTGCCCTTGGGGAAGTACTGGCGCAGCAGTCCGTTGGTGTTCTCGTTGGCGCCTCGCTGCCAGGGGCTGTGCGGGTCGGCGAAGTAGACCTGCAGCCCGGTGTCGATGCGGAGTTGGGCGTGCTGGGCCAGCTTCTTGCCGCGGTCCCAGGTCAGCGAGCGGCGCAGCTGCTCGGGCAGCGTGGTGATCGTGCCGGCGATCGCATCCTTGACGGCCTCGGCGCCGCGGCCGGCCAGTGCCGGGCCGTTCTTGACCCGTGGCTCGACGCCGTAGCCGTCCATCCGGAGCAGGTGCAGCAGCATGGTGAACCGTGTCGTGCGCTCCACGAGCATGCCGATCGCGGACCGGCCGGTGCCGATGATGAGGTCGCCCTCCCAGTGCCCCGGGACCGCGCGATCCTCGCTGGTCAGCCCGCTTCGGCGTCTCACCGCCCGGGCGACGAGGCCGAGTTCGGCCATCAGCTTCACGACGGTGTTCACCGAGACCCGCCAGCCCTTGCGGACCAGCAGGATGAAGATCTTCGGTGATCCGTAGGTGCCACCAGACTCGGTGAAGATCTCCTTGATCTCGTCGGCCAGCCGCTGTCTGCGCAGTTCACGCCCTGTGGGCCGCCGGTCGCGCCACTTGTAGAACCATGACTCGCTCACGCCGAGAGCGCGGCGCGAGACGGTGTGCGGGATGCCGTGCCCGGTCCTGTTGTCGCTGAGCACCCCGGCCACGGCGGCCGGGTCCGCCGCAGCTGCTTCACCCACAGGACCGTGCAGCGTTTGAGGACATCGCGCTCCATCCCCAGCTCCTTGTTCTCCCTTCTTCAACGCCGCGTTCTCCGCCGTCAGCCGGGCGATCAACGCGTCCTTGTCCTCCGGCGTGGCGTTCTCGGCCCGCTTCGCCCGCGAGACCCAGCTCGCCAGGGTCGTCTCGTTGATCCCCAGGTTCTTCGCGACCTCGGGGACCGGCTTCCCGGTCTCCGTCACGATGCGTACCGCCCCCTCACGAAACTCCGCCGTGAACTTGCGACGCTTCTCCGCCATGACAACCAACATCCCCCTGCTGTCACGGACTCCACGCTACGAGGGGAACCTCACACCGCATGTCACCTCACGTCCATGAGGCCGCTTCGAGTGCTTCGGGCGGGTGTTGCCGCGCCAGGGCCGGCGTCTCGGTGCCGTCTCCGGTGGTTGCGGCGACGTCGATGTCCGGCTCGCGAGCCACCGCACCGGCCAGTCCGTCGCGTACTCCGAGTGGCGGCTGCTTCAGGGCGTGGGAGTCCGTGTGAGGCGCTCCGCCAGCGTGGCTGCGAACTCCTCGGCGCGGGACAGTCGGGTGCGCAGGTCCTCGACCCGCTGCTGGGCGGCCTGCTCGAAGCCGCGGATCCGGTCCAGCAGTGCCTCGCGCTCCTCGGGCGGCAGTTCCTCGCCCGAGTCGAGGCGGTCGGTGGCCTCCAGCAGGGAACGCATTTCGTCCAAGGTGAAGCCGAGCGGCTTCATACGGCGGATGACCATCAGGCGGGCGACATCGGCCTCGGTGTAGAGGCGGAAGCCGCCCTGGGAGCGTGCGGAGGGGATGACGAGGCCGGTCTCCTCGTAGTGCCGGATCGTGCGCAGCGACAGCTCGGTCCGTGCGGCGACCTCGCCGATCTGCATGTGCTCGCTGCTCACGCCGGGTGCCTTCCTCGTCTCTCGCCACGGCCGCGAACGGCCGCCGCCAATCTCTACCCTAACGTTAGGGTAGAGTAGCCCTGGTGCTGGGTCGGCTGCCTGCCGTGCCCGTTCCCATGGTGCGGGATGGCGTCCCGTGACCATCAGCCGTGTCGGGGCCGACGACGCCCCCGGCGAAGACCGTAGTCCGCAGGAGAGAGCGTGCGCATGCCCATGATGCCCGGCGCCGCTGTCTGCCCGCCGTGACCCTTCGCCCCCACGCAGCGCCCGGTTCCCTCACGGGTCGCCTCGCTGTTGCCCACTGACCTCGGTCCGCCGCTCGCGGACTTCGTGGCCGGCCGCCCCGGCCTTCCACGCCTTCCTGCGCGCCCGCAGTGATGCCGGGCGCGCCCGAGCACGACAGGTTCCTTACGTCTTGTCCTCCTCCGCACTGTCCCCGGCCGCGTGGATGCGCGGCTCCCGGCGTCCGTCCTGGCTGTCCGATCCGAAGGTGTTGCGCACCGAGGTGCTGGCCGGTCTTGTGGTCGCCCTGGCGCTGATCCCCGAGGCGATCTCGTTCTCGATCATCGCCGGGGTCGACCCGGCGGTCGGCCTGTTCGCCTCGTTCACCATGGCCGTGACCATCGCGATCGTCGGCGGCCGACCGGCCATGATCTCCGCGGCCACCGGTGCCGTAGCCCTGGTCATCGCCCCACTGAATCGCGAGCACGGCTTCGGCTACCTCGTCGCGGCGGTCATCCTCGCCGGCGTCTTCCAGATCGCCCTCGGCGCGCTCGGCGTCGCCAAGCTGATGAGATTCGTGCCGCGCTCGGTGATGGTCGGGTTCGTCAACTCCCTCGCCGTCCTCATCTTCATGGCGCAGGTGCCGGAGATGACGGACGTGCCGTGGGCCGTCTATCCGCTGATCGCGGCCGGGTTGGCGCTGATGGTGTTCTTCCCGAAGGTCACCACGGTGGTCCCGGCGCCGCTGGTGTCCATCGTCATCCTCACCGTCCTCACGGTCGCGGCCGGGATCGCGGTGCCGACCGTGGGCGACAAGGGCGCCCTGCCGTCCTCCCTCCCCGTGCCGGGCCTGCCGGACGTGCCGTTCACCCTGGACACGCTGACGACCGTTGCACCGTACGCGCTCGCCATGGCGCTGGTCGGCCTGATGGAGTCGTTGATGACGGCCAAGCTGGTCGACGACATCACCGACACCCACTCCTCCAAGACCCGCGAGTCCCTCGGCCAGGGCGTCGCCAACATCGTCACCGGCTTCTTCGGCGGCATGGGCGGCTGCGCGATGATCGGCCAGACGATGATCAACGTGCGGGTATCCGGTGCCCGTACCCGGTTGTCGACTTTCCTGGCGGGTGCGTTCCTGATGGTGCTGTGCATCGTCTTCGGACCAGTCGTCTCCGACATTCCCATGGCCGCGCTCGTCGCCGTGATGGTCATGGTGTCGGTGGCCACCTTCGACTGGCACTCCATCGCACCGAAGACGCTGAAGCGGATGCCGGCCGGGGAGATCACCGTCATGGTGGTCACCGTCGCGTGTGTGGTCGCCACCCACAACCTCGCCATCGGCGTCGTCGTCGGTTCGATCACCGCGATGGTCATCTTCGCCAAGCGCGTCGCCCACCTCGCCCAGGTCACCGCCGTCACCGACCCCGACCACGCCACCGTCGTCTACCAGGTCACCGGCGAACTGTTCTTCGCCTCCTCCAACGACCTCATCGGCCGGTTCGACTACGCCACCGACCCCGCCAAGGTCGTCATCGACCTGTCCGCCGCCCACATCTGGGACGCCTCTTCCGTCGCCGCCCTCGACGCCATCGAGACCAAGTACGCCCGTCGCGGCAAGACCGTCGAGATCATCGGGCTGAACGAGTCCAGCGCCCGGATCCACAAGACGCTCAGCGGCGAACTCGCCGGCAGCCACTGACCGGTATACGCACGCAGCCAAGAGCCGCGGCGACATCACTCCCCGCGGTCCTTTCCCTTGCCACGTCAGTGGCCGGCGCGACGCCGAGCCCCGGACGCCGTAAGCCCCGCTCGCTACTGCCGGAACAAGCGGTTCAAAGAGCGTTTTGTCCCGGTGGGTGTGTTTGATAACCAGAGCTCCGACCTGGGGTTACGGCTGTTGAGCAGGTTCAATGTCGGCGTGGATGATTCATTGTGGGGCAGGCTGTCGGCCGAGGCGCGAGCGGAGGTGGACGGTCTCATCGCCGCCGGTCGCAGCGTGCAGGCGATCGCGGTGATGCGTGAATGCGCCGGCCCGCCGCGGCCTGGTCTTCATGAGTGCGTTGATCTCCTGGATCAGCGGTTCATGGCCCTGCGGGAGTAGGCGGTGGTGCCGTGCGGTCGGTCAGGCGTCGCGCCAGTTCGCGGTGGATTCGCGGGTGAGCCTGCGGCTTATGAGGTCGATCACCGCGATGTGGATTATGGCTTCGGAACGATGGGGGTGCGTCTCGTAGTCGCGGGCGAGGCGCCGGTGGTGCATGAGCCAGCCGAAGGTCCGCTCGACCACCCAACGTCGGGGAATGACCTTGAATCCTGTGACGCCAGGGTCGCGTTGGACGACTTCTACGTCGATGCCGAGGCGGGCGCCGTGGTCGATGCCCTTGGTGCGGTAGCCGGTGTCGGCCCACGCTTTGGTGATGCCGGGGTTGGCGTCGGCGATCTGGGAGAGCAGGTGGATGCCGCCGGCGTTGTCGGAGACGCTGGCGGCGGTGACCCAGACGGCCACAGGAAGATCGAGCACACCATTGAGTACCTCGACCTGGTGGGCTCCTGCCATCAGTTCGTGGCCACCCCGGGTCGGCTCGTTCCGCGGCTGCGGGGCCAGGAGTTCACCGAGGACGAACGCGAGACCGTCCGCCGCGGCATCGCCAGGGTCCGCGCAGCGGCCGAGTGGCTCGAAGCCGCAGTCGACCACGGTGAGTTCACCCTGGACGACCAGCTGACTCAGCTCCTCAAGGGCGAGTAGGCCATGGCCCGTCAGGCCCGGCCGCTCGCGGAGCACTACGGCGACCTGGTCCGTGTCGCCCTGATGGAAGCCAGGCCCGCCGGCTTGCAGACCAGGCAGTTGGTCTCCGCGACCCGGCTGACGAAGTCGCAGGTTGAGCGGGGGATCCGGCACCTGCGGGACGTTGGTGCCGCCGAGCACCTGACCCCGATCGTCTGGCGCCGCCGGGACGGATACATGTTCTCCGAGGACCCGGCGGACTGGATCGAGTACGAGAAGAAGCAGTTCCAGGAGATCCTCGTCCGGCTCACCCGGATGATCACGGGCACGCTCGCCCCGCACCTGGCCCGTCATCCGGACGACGAGTGGGCCCAGCTGGCATCCGCCCAGCTCACCGGCGTCCGCGCGACGCTGGCCCAACTGACCAAGTAGTCCCCACCCGACACACCTTGCCGAGCTCTTCATGCGAGCCTGTTCACGTCGCCGCAGCCGCTATCCCTCAGACACCACCACCGCCGAGTGGGCCTTGATCGAGCCGCTGTTACCGGTCCCGGCCTGCCAGACCAAGACCGGCGGGCACCTCGAGAAGTGGCCGAGGCGGGACATCGTGGATGCGATTCGCCACATCGTCGACAACGGCGCCGAATGGAGGGCTCTGCCTGCCGATTTCCCACCATGGGAGACGGTCTACGGCTTCTTCGCACGGTGGAACCGGGCCGGGGTTGTGGCCTGGATCCGTGACCAGCTGCGGCGACGGATCCGTACGAACCTCGGCCGCTGCCCCTATCCCGTGACCCTGATCGTCGACTCGCAGTCGGTGAAGGCCGCCGACACCGTCTCGAAGGCCACGCGCGGCTATGACGCCGGGAAGAGAATCAACGAACGCAAGAGACATATCGCCGTCGACACCGAAGGCATGCCTGTGATGATCATGGTGACCCGCGCAGACATGACCGACCGCGACGCCGCCCGCGAAATGCTGTTCCGCCTTCGGCTCACCCACCCCAGCTCACCCAGGTCTGGGCCGACTCCGTATACGCCGGCCAGCTCGTCGACTGGGCAGGAGACCGCCTTCATCTGACCCTCCGGACCGTCACCAGGCCCAAGGACGCCAAGGGTTTCGTCGTCCTTCCTCGCCGTTGGAAGGTGGAACGGACGCTGGGCTGGATCATGCACGCCCGTCGCAACGTGAGGGACTACGAACGTCTCCCGCAACATAGCGAAGCCCATTTGACCTGGTCACTTATCACTCTGATGACCCGGCGTCTGACCCGAACTGCAGCAGCGCAGAAGGCTGCCGGACGGCGGTGAGGGCGGGCGTAGTCCCGTAGCTGGCGACGGAGCACCTTTGTGCCGCAGGTTCCAGTGGAGGCCTCAGCGTTGAAAGGCCGGCGGAACCTGGCGGCCATCACCCTCATGACCAGGCGCCTGGCCCGGAAGGGCGCCACGCCCAGCCGGCCGAGGAAACCGGCGCCGGCCGTCACCTAACGGCGCTTCTTCTACTCGGCGCCTGCCGAAGTCCGGCAGCCCAGAAAGCCGCCGGACGACGGTGAAGTACCGGCTGGTCGAACCTAGAAGAAGGGGAGGTGGCCTGTGAAGGCGGTCTGGAAGTACGTGTTCTTGGCGAAGTGCTCCAGATAGCGGGGATCGCTCACCTCGAGGGTAAAGGAGGCGGACGTGCCCTCGTCTTCGTCGAGATCAGTGGGGTCGTCCTCGCGGATCTCCCAGGAGACGATGATCTCTTCGGTGCGGCGTGCGAACTCGTCTGGCTGCGGAGTGAGTTGGATGTAGTGGGTGCCGTCCGAGAAGCCTCGCCCGCCGTAGGGGTGGAGCTGGCCCTGGTAGAACTCCTCCGCTTTTACGCGAGGTATGCGCACCTGGGTGGAGCCCTCCTCCAGCAGGTAGCCCTTCTCGTCAACACGCGCCTTCGGGCCGAGGAACAGCTCGAAGAGCTCTTTGAACTCGGCTTCCGTCGCGGCGGAGACAGGCCCGGCACCGAAGTCACCGCCCTCCTTCCAAGCATCCATGATGAGCTGCAGCCCGAATGCGGGCCCTTGGGAGAACCCATAATTGTCGGGATCGCGGTACTGCACGCTGCCGGTGAGGACGTTGCCGCGCCGCGGTTCTGTGAAGACATCAAAGATGTAGGTCATGGGCTTGGAGCCTAGTGATCAGGACTGACATCTGCCCCATTGCGGCTGAGGAGTCAGATCAGCGGCTCTCGCGCACAGCAAGCCAGGGCAGGCCACGTCGCCTGCTCGTGTTCCCCCCGGGCAGGGGAAGTGCGAGTCGGTGTCCCGTTCGGCCAGATGACCAGGGCAGCCCAGGATCAGAAACACGCACTTCAGGTGGTAGCGCAGTACTTCCACGGCCGCTTCCGGGGTCCGCCGGCCGACCAGAATGCTCGTGCCCAGCCCATGACTGAGGGCGAGCGAGCAGGCGTGCGGCTACGCATTTCCCGAGCCGCCTGCTACGCCCTGCCGCTCAGGCTCGCGGCCCACGGGGCTGCCGGACCACAGCCCTTCCGCACCAGGTTCCTGCCCGGTGACCAGCTGCTGCTCTACACAGACGGCGTCACCGAGGCCCGGGACGACAGTGGACGCTTCTATCCGCTCGGCGAGCGCACCCACCTGCTCAAGGATGGTGTCCCGCCTAGATGAATGAGTCCGATGTTCTTGAGAACGGGCCAGCGACCGGCGTACGAAGGTGCCCAGGCCCGGCCGTGGCTCGACCAGGCCCTCGCGTTCCAGCACCCGGTACGCCTCCAGCGTGGTGTTCGGGTTGACCGCGCAGGTCTCGGCGACCTCCTTGGCCGTCGGCAGCCGGTCCCCCGACACCAGTACGCCCCGCCGTAGGGCCTGCTTGGTCTGCAGGACGATCTGCTGATAAGGGGGACCCCGCTCCGCTTGTCGATGCGGAACTCCAAGATCACCATCACCATTCCACTGCTTAATTAGTGGAATGGTGATGGGGGCGGCGAGTGATCCTCTCAACGCGGGTCAGAGCGGGGAAGAGACTTGGTGGCCGGTCACTTCACTCGGACGATGTCCCCGCTGCCCGGCAAGCAGCTGGGGATGTCTTTGACGACCGACACGGCGAGGACGGCCATACGTCCGTCCGGGGCGAATCCGGCGGTCAGCAGCAGGTGGCCGTTGTCCGGCAAGCCGTCCGGGTCGATCCGGACGGAGTTCGGCGGGTCGCCCTTCTCGGCCCCGCGCAGCCCGGTCGACGCCCCCGGGATGGCCTCGGGCCGAGGCTCGGTGCAGGCGGCGCTGGGTTCCAGGGCAGTTGCCGGTACGCCGAGCTCGTCCAGCGCCTTCTGGAAGCCTTCCAGCCCATCGCGGCTGTCGAGGCGCAGGAGCAGGGTGCCGTCGCTCTCCTTGGTGACCGCGTACGCGGATGAGCCGATCGTCTGCGCCCCATGACCCGGGAGGGAGAGGACGGGCAGGGCCACCGCGGCGGCCACGCCGGCGGCGACACCGGCGACGGCGAGGGGCAGCCGCAGGCGTACGGTCCGGGTCCGTCGCGGGGCGGGCCGGGCCTCGGCGGCGACAGACGTCAGCAGGGCGAGGGATTCGAGTTCGTCGCCCAGACGCTGCTGGAATCCGGTCGGGCGGGGGGAGCTGAGGGTGCTGGTCACAGCGTGGTCTCCAGGGTGGTTTCGGGGCGGCGGGTGGTGGGCGACGGCGTCGATACGGGGGCGGGTGGCCGCCGCACGGCGGGTGACGCGGCGGGAACGGCACGCAGGATCCGTCGGGCGCGGTGCAGTCGTACGCGTACGGTGGTCTGGCTGGTGCCGAGGGCCGCGGCGGCCTCGCGGGGCGTCAGACCGTCGACGGCAACGAGGTCGACGACCTCCCGCAGCGGCTTGCTGAGCGCGCTGTGCCGGACGGCCAGCTCCCGGGCCGCGCGTTCCGCGTCGATGCGTTCCTCCAGGGCCGCGATGTCCTCCTCGTCCAGCAGGCGACGCCCGTTCAGCCGGGCGACCGCGTCGCGCTCCCGCGCGTTGCTGCGGAAATGCCCGGACAGGACGTTGCGCGCGATGCCGTACAGCCAGGCCCTGGGCGCCCCTCGGCGAGGATCGAAGCTGTCGGCCGCCTCCAGCGCGGCCAGGAAGACGTCGGCCGTGAGGTCCGCGGCGAGATGCGGGTCGGCGACTCGGCGCGTCACGAAACCCAGCAGGGCATCGAAGTTCTCGTCGTAGAAGGCCCGGAAGCCCGCCGGGTCGGTGCGGGACGGGGCGGTCGGCCCTGGATCGTGCCGGCCGGAGCCGGGATGTCGGTCGGGATGGGGCATCCGTTCCTCCAAGGGGTCCAAGATGTCCGAGGGGGCCGGGACGGTCGCCCGTACCGGCCTGTCACCCTGCTCTTGGCCGCCGGTCCGCCGAGTGTTACATCGATCTCGAAGGCGTTGAGCGCGGCCTTCCACCGCTGTGACCAGCGTTTGCGGCCCTTGCCGGTGGGGTCCAGGCTCATATGGCCATGCAGACGCATTCAATGCGGCCTGCTTGGACTCCGCTGGCTAATTTGCTCAGTAGGGTCGGGGACTGGAAACGGAGCAACGGCCACCGCGCCAGTTCCCGACCCTACTTAGTGGTCGTAGGCGATCAGGGATCGTTTGATCTTGGCGTCGGTGGTCCAGTTGTGCCAGATGCCGGCTGCGAGGGCGAGGAGGCGTTGGCCGGTGCGGGCGAAGACTCCGGCGGGGGTGATGCCGCCGTGTTGTTCTAGGCTGAGCTGGCCTTTGAGGGTGTCGAATACGGCCTCGATCCACTGGCGGACACGGGCGAGTCGGCCGTGCCGGACCGGCTCGTCCTTCCGGTCCGGGCGGACCGGATGCACGCCAAGGCGTTCGGTGGGGAACGCCTCGAACTCCCGCCCGGCGAAGCCTTTGTCGGCGAGGATCACCTGCCCGGTGCGGACGAGGTGGTGGTCGCGTTCCGGCAGTGCGGTCATCACCTCCCGTTCGCCGAGTTTCGGGTTGGCCAGGCACCAGGTGACGGGCATGCCTTCGGCGGTGGTGACCAGATAGAGCCGGAAGTCCCAGAAGAACCGGGAGTGGCTGCGGCAGTAGCCGTAGCCGGCATGACCGGCCAGCTCCGAGCGTTTGACGGTCTCGCGCAAGGCTGCCCAGGGCAGAGGTGTGGAGTCGATCAGACGCAGGTCGTCGTTCCAGGTGGGGACCTGCCTGGCCAGGGCCTCGATCACGTGGCTGATCAGCGGACCGGCCGCGTTCAGGCGCTTGTTGTAGGCCGATTGCTGGGGCAGGTAGCGGAAGAGGTGGCCCAGCCGGGCGTGGGCGAAGCGGATCCAGTGCCGCGCGGAGGGGAAGCCGAGCAGGACCTGGGCGACCGCGAGGCACAGCAGTTCGGCGTCCGTCAGTTTCGGGGGTCGCCCGATCCGGCGACGAGGGGCCACATGGTCGTCGATGAACACGTACAGTGCCGCCAGAAGGGCGTCCAGGCTGGTAGTCACATACGAGCCAACGGGCGCCCTTCGCCATGGTCGCGGCCCGCACAAACATCGGACTCATTCATCTAGTGGTGTAACCGATCAAGGTTCGGGAACGCGCGGGTATCTGCCCGGGGCGTGCATCCGATGTCGGTGACTGCTCTCTGAACAGAGGCAGGCCACCGCGCAAGTCTCCCTGGTGAACGGCCGGTTCAACCACAGGGAGGTGCACGATGGCCTTGTCCCAGTCTGAGCTGATGCGGCTGCTGGAGTCACTACGTACGGCCGACCGAGTTGAGACAATCAGGATGCTGTGCGAGCGCATCCTGCAGGAGCTTATCGACGCGGAGGCGACCGAGGTCATTGGTGCCGTCCGTATGAGCACTCCGAGAAGCGCACGACCTGGCGCAACGGGCACCGGGAGCGGCTGCTGACCACCCAGGCCGGCGACGTCGATCTGAAGATCCCCAAGGTACGGACCGGGTCATTCTTCCCCTCCCTGCTGGAGCGTCGCCGACGCATCGACCGGGCGTTGTTCGCCGTGGTGATGGAGGCGTATGTGCACGGGGTGTCCACCCGTTCAGTCGACGATCTGGTCAAGGCGCTCGGGGCCGACAGCGGTATCTCCAAGTCCGAGGTCTCCCGGATCTGCGGTGAGCTGGACGAGGAGCTGACCGCGTTCAAGGAACGGCCGCTGGACCACACCGTTTTCCCCTACATGTTCCTGGACGCCACCTATTGCAAGGCCAGGGTGAACCACCGGATCGTCTCCCAGGCCGTGGTCATCGCCACCGGCATCTCCGCCACCGGTCACCGCGAGATCCTCGGGCTGATGGTCGGCGACAGCGAGTCCAAGCCGTTCTGGACGAAGTTCCTGCGCTCCTTACGGGCCCGCGGCCTGGACAACGTCCAGCTGGTCATCTCCGACAGCCACAGCGGCCTGGTGGCCGCGATCCGCACCGTCTTCCTCGGCGCCGCCTGGCAAAGGTGCCGAGTCCCACTTCGTGCGCGATGTCTTTGCGGTGATCGAAAAGGGTTCCGCGGAGATGGTGGCCGCCACCATACGCACGATCTTCGCGCAGACCACTGCGGAAGCCGTCCGCAACCAGCTCAACGTGGTCGCCGACATGCCGGCCGAGGATTATGAGTCCTTTGAGGATCTTGGCGGCCCTTGGGTTTCCAGGCTGATTCGCGGCGTTCTTGCAGGTCGGATTGGGTGAACTGTGCCGACACTCTTCTGCCTTTGTCAGTCTGTTCCCATCCTTGCATCCCCAACGCGTCCTCAACGGGTCTCCGAAAGGCAGCAGCGTAGGGACGGCAGGGTGAAAGCGCCTGCTCGGCTGCATGCCGCGAACTGACCGCAGCGGATTCCCGTTCCAGCGCGTAGACGGCTGCGATGACTCGTGGCATGCCAATACCGCGGGCGCTGCGGCTCACTGAATTGCGGTTGTCCGGGAGGCGAGGACGGCGGCCGCGGCAGACGTGGCGGCCAGGACGAGGAAGAGGGGCGGGTAGCCGTCGAGTGCCGTGGCGAGACTCGCTGCAGCCCAGGGGGCGAGGGCGGCGGCGACGGTGGCGGGGGCGGCGAGGAGGCCGGAGAGGCGGCCGTAGTGGGTGGTGCCCCAGCGGTCGGTGACAGCGGTGGCCTGGAGGAGGGTGAGGTTGCCTCGGATCATGCCCGCTGCGACAGCCAGGGCGACCAGTAGCGGGATCGGGCCGTTGACGAGGGCGAGGGCTGCCGTGGTCGCAGCCCCCGCGGCGGTCAGGACGACCGTGCGGGTGGTCGCGTTCGAGTGGCGCGCGAGTCTGGCGTACAGCGTGCGGCCAAGAGTCTGGCCGGCGCCTCCCAGGCCGAGGGCCCACGCCGCCATGGTTGGCCCGGCGCCGCGCTCCATCATCAGGGGCACGAGTCCGAAGACCACCGCGTACATCGCGAAGCCGTTGAGGGTGAGGGCACCGGCCAGCATCAGGAAGGGGCCGCTGCGGGCCACCGGCGTCTTGCCATGCGGGTGTTGGGCGGGCTGCGGCGGGGCCGGTGGCCAGGGGGCTCGGAGTGCCAGGGCGTGGGCCGGGATGGTGACGGCCGCGAGGATCGCGGCGAGCACGGTATACGTGGCGCGCCAGCTGAGGTGTTCGGCGAGCGTGGCCGTCAGGGGTGCGAAGGCAGTGGAGGCGAGGCCGCCCGCGAGGGTCACGATCGTCAGGGCGCGGACTCGATCCGGCCCCCACCATCGGGTGAGGGCAGCGAAGGCGGGTTGGTAGAAGGTGGCGGCCATGGCCACTCCCGCGAGCATCCAAGCCGCGGCGAAGACGGCCAGGTTGGGTGCATTCGCGATGAGCAGCACCGCCGCCACGCCCAGGGCGGAACCCGTGGTCATGACGGCGCGTGGGCCGATTCGGTCGAGGATTCGTCCGACCGGGATGCCGATGAGGGCGGAAACGAGCAACGCGCCGGAGAAGGCTGCGGTCGTCGAGGTCGCCGACCAGCCGGTGTCCGCGGCGATGCGGCCGTTCAGGACCGGGAAGGCGTAGTAGACGATTCCCCAGCTCGTGATTTGGGTGGCGCACAGGGCGGGTA
>NZ_JBQQCE010000182.1:0-17790 GCF_052245645.1 Streptomyces sp. KR55
CCAGGGAAGGCGGTGATGCCGTCGACAGGACGAGAGAAGGAAGGAGACAGGTGGTCCCGCAGCTGGTGAGGCGTGCTGTTTCCTCGCCCGTCACCAAGGCCTGCACCTGTGGAGCGGCTTGGCCGTGACGGACGGTGTCAGAGGAGGCGGAGCCCGACCGGCGGGCCTCTGCGGGAGACGACGTGATGGAGGAGCATCCGGCCCAGTGCCGGGACCTCGTCGTGCGCCGGCGGCGCGGCGGCCGGGCGCCGCTTCGGGACGGCGGCTGCGGTGAGGCGCCCGGCCAGCTCCAGCGGAGCGCAGAGGAGGAGCAGCAGCAGACGCCCGAGGCGGACCACGGTGGCGTCCCCCCGCCACATCCACAGCCCGCACAGCAGCCCGGCCGCGACGTGTGCCAGCAATGCCGCGGTGGAGGCGCCGTGCGTGGCTGCCGTGGCCGTCCGGTCGCCCAGCAGAGAGGCGGCCTCCATGGCGTGGTGGCGCCGGTCCATCGCCTCGTCGGAGTGCGCCGCGTGGGCCGGAGGGTGTGGTGTGCCGTGCGCGTGCCGGTGGCCGGCGGGCAGTTGGGAGGCGGTGAAGGCCGCGTGCAGTGCGAACTGGGTGACCACCGTCGCGCCGACCACCACGGCGGATCCGCGTGCGCGGTCCGACAGCCACCAGGCGAGGGCGAGCACCGCGGCGAAGGCCCCCGCCACGACCCGGACCGGAAGCGCGTGTCCGGTCGTCAGGGCGTGCCCGGCCGCCGTCGTCGTCACACAGACCGCCGCGAAGACCGCGGAGCGCGTGAGACGGACGGCGGGCGCCGTTGCCAGGGAGGCCATGGTGGCCATGGTGCCATCCACCGCGTGCGCCGGGGCGTTGACGTGCGCCCCGCCATCTGGAGCGTGCCGTTCAACCGCCGGTGCGGAACCCGTTTTCCGGGCCTCGCACGCAGGACGGGGTGGTACTGAGAAACACGACCTCTCCTGCTGCGCACGGTTCCGCCGCCCCCGCCCCCGGGGCTGGCCGGAAAGCGAACCGGAACCACTGAACGACGCTGCCCATGCTCCGTATGTCGGTTAGATTTCGAACTGCGTTACGGGGAATTGCAGACAGGGGGAGCCATGTGCTGTCTGACACAAGATGGACGCGATTGTGCTCGGGGTGCGCTGAGTCACCTGACCACCGAGCCTGTGATGGACGACGACGGTCAAGTCGTCGAAAAGTGGCAACCAACGGGGCGTAAAGGGGTCTTCCCGCCCGCACTCCGCCTGCCCGTCGGGCACGGGGTGTCTCAGGGCGCTGATCCGGTGTATGACGCAGGGCCGCGGGTCTTCGGCTTCCGGCATTTTTCTGCGTCGTCGTCGGCAGAGCCGTACTCCGGCTCCCTGTCCTGCTTGTTCTGCTCGTCGGAATGTTCCTCCCGGCATCGTGTGCGATGACCGGCATCTGAGACTCCGTATCCGGCTTCCCGTCGTATCGGCGGCGCGCGGCAGTGGTGAGCGTTGCTCTGTCACGCCCGCGCCCGGTTCCCGGATCGGAGCACTTCCATGTGCGCACCGCGGTACCTGATTCAACCAACCGCCGCACAACCCGACGAACAAGCGCTGATCAGCGCCTTGAGAGCTGAAGGCTGATGAATACACAAACAGTTGAGCGTTTCCGGCCAAATCTGTCCGAGATACTTCCCGAGCTGACCACCGACGGTGCGCGGCTGGGGTTCGCCGCCCTTGAACGCCGATCGGTTGCGATAGATTCCCTGATCCCTGCGGACTCGCCGCGGATGAAAGGGATCGACCAGGACCACGTCGACGTCCTCAACGAGGTCGAGGCGCGGCTTCCGCCCATAGTCGTCCACCGGCCCACGTGGCGCGTCGTGGACGGGATGCACCGGCTGGACGCCGCCCGGCGCCGCGGTGACACCACCATCGACGCCTACCTGCTCGACGTACCGGAGCGGGAGCTGTTCGCGATCTCGGTGCGGTTGAACACGGCGCACGGCATGCCGCTGTCGTATGCCGAGCGGGTGGCCGCTGCGGGGCGATTACTGCGCGAGAACCCCGAGATGTCGGACCGTTATGCGGCGTTGGTGGCCGGTCTGTCCGCCCGGACGGTCGCCCGCATCCGGCGTTCAACCGCGGAGGATCCGCACCTGAACACCCGGATCGGCATGGATGGCAAGGTCCATCCCCGGGGTGTGGCACAGGGGCGGGAAGAGGCCGGCCGACTGCTCACCGAACGGCCGGACGCGAGCCTGCGCGAGGTCGCGAGGGCCGCGGGCATCTCGCTGGGCACGGCCCACGACGTCAAGATGCGGCTGCTGCGCGGGGAGGACCCCATCCCCAGCGGCAGCCGGTCGGTGGCCGCGGAGCAGCGGTCCCGGCAGAACGCCCCGCGGGCCGCACGCGAGGCCCTTCCGCAGCCCACCGCGGAACTCCTCAAGCGGCTGCGCAGGGATCCGGCACTGCGTTCCACGGATTCCGGGCGGGTGGTGCTGCGCCTGCTCGCGATGCACGACCTCGACACCTCGGCATGGACGAGCATCGTGATGAACCTGCCCACGCACTGCACGGACGTCGTCGCGATGCTGGCCCGGCAAAGCGCGCTCAAGTGGACGCAGTTCGCCGAACAACTGGAACAGGAGGCGGTGACCCGGGCCGGAACCGGCGAATGATTTTGCCCCTGCCTGAACATTCCGGTGTCCATTCCGCGGAGGTAGATTCTCACCCGTCTTCCGGTCGTGTGTTTCGTTTGGACGACGGCGTTCGGCGAGAGATGAACACAGAATGTGGGGGAACGTGGGAACGAGTAGCACGACGTGTGCCATTGCCGGGGCGGGGCCCGCCGGACTCATGCTCGGTATGTTGTTGGCCAGGGCCGGAGTCAATACCGTGGTCCTGGAGAAACATGACGACTTCTTACGCGACTTCCGCGGCGACACCGTACACGCCTCGACGCTCCGGCTCATGGGTGAACTGGGCCTGCAGGAGAAATTCCTGAAACTGGCCCACCAGCACATTCACCAACTACAGGTGGTCACTGACGAAGGAACCTTCACGCTCGCCGATTTCCGGCGGCTGCCGGGGAAGTTCAAGCACATCACGTTCCTGCCGCAGTGGGATTTCCTCAACTTCCTGGTGGAGGAGGCGAACCGCTTCCCCAATTTCCAGCTCCGGCGCAACTGCGAGGTCACCGAGGCCATCGCCGAGAACGGCCGGATCACCGGGCTGCGCTACCAGGACACGACCGGTGAGCACGAGCTGCGGGCGGACCTCACCGTGGCCGCCGACGGCCGCCGGTCGGCGCTGCGCCGGTCCGCGGGGCTGCGGCCGCAGGTCCTCGGCTCGGGCATGGACATCCTCTGGTTCCAGCTCTCCAAGAAGGAGGGCGACCCGGGCGGGATGGTGGGCCGGCTCTCCGACGGCAAGCTGCTCGTCCGGATCGAGCGGCAGACCCACTGGCAGACCGCGTACACCGTCCGCAAGGGCGGATACGAGGAGGTCAAGGAGCGTGGCCTGGACTGGTTCCGGCAGACCCTGAGCGAACTCACCCCCTTCCTCGCCGACCGGGTCCACGAGGTGCGCAGCTGGGACGACGTCAAGGTGCTGGACATCCAGATCGACCGGCTCCCGCGCTGGTGGCGTCCTGGGCTGCTGTGCATCGGGGACGCGGCCCACACCATGTCGCCGATCATGGGCGTGGGGATCAATCTCGCGGTCCAGGACGCCGTGGCCGCCGCCAACATCCTGGCCGGGCCGCTCGCGTCCGGCACGGTCACCGAGGAGCACCTGGCCCGCGTCCAGAAGCGGCGCACGCCGCCGACGGTGGCGACACAGCGGCTCCAGCGGTTTCTGCAGACGCGGTTCCTGGAGCCGTGGGTGCGGGGCGAGGGCAAGGCCGCGACGCCGGTGGTGCTGCGGATCCTCAAGCGACTTCCCCTGCTCCAGGCGGGCCCGGCCCGCACGATCGGCATCGGACTGCGACCGGAGAGCCCGATTCCGGAACTTCGCTGAGCCGTGCGGGCCGCCGTAGGCCCACGACTGTTGACCCACGCGCGTTGACCTACGGGCGTTGACTCAACGCCCATTGCGCCAACGTCTGTTGGCCCCAACGCCTGTTGACCCACCCCAACACCCCCCGCGTGCCCGAATGGAGATGATGCGCCTTGCGCGTGCTCATGATGATCAGTCCCGGTGCCGGTCACACGTACCCCATGGTGCCGCTCGGCTGGGCCCTGCAGATGGCCGGCCACGACGTGCTCGTCGCCTCGTGCGGCCCCGGCCTGATGATGGGCGAGGCGGGCGTGCGCTGCGTGGACGTGGCCCCCGGCCTCTCTCTGACCCAGATGCAGGGCAAGCTCGCCCAGCACCGCCCCGATGTGATCGCCAGGCTGAACAACGACGCCCTGGACCCCGACTACCACGAGACCATCGGCATGGCCGTCGCCGGAGCCCTGCGCCTCCAGCCCGACATGGTCGAGGCGATGATCCGCACCGCCGAGGAGTGGCGCCCGGACGTCATCGTCTACTCCCCGCTGCTCACCCCCGCCCTCGTTGCCGCCGCCAAGCTCGGTGTGCCCGCGGTGCGCAACGAGTTCGGTCTGGTCCGCACCGACGACTCCCCGCAGCTCATGCGCGAGATGCACAGCGACCTCTTCGAGGCGCACGGCGTGGGGTTGCCCGAGGTGCTGGCCACCATCGACATCACGCCGCCCAGCATGGGCGCCATCGAGCCGGACTCCTGGCTGATGGGCACCATCCCCTTCAACGGCGGCGGCGTCCTGCCGCGCGAGACCTACGACTACCTGATCGGTGCCAGGCGGGACACACCGCGGATCGCCGTGACGTTCGGCAGCGGCCCGCCCCCGGTGGAGACCGCCCGCGTCGTGCAGAACGTCGTGGCCGCGGCCCCCGACATGGACGCCGAGTTCGTCCTGGCGGCCCCCAATGTGGACCTGGAGTCCCTCGGCACGCTGCCGGACAACGTGACGTCGCTCGGCTGGGCACCGCTGGTCTCGCTGATGTCGTGCAGCTCGCTGGTGATCCACCACGGCGGCCCCGGCTCGGCGTTCGGCGCGATCATGAGCGGACTGCCGCAGATCATCCCCGAGTTCGGTGGCCTCGGCCGGCCGCTCATCATGGACGCCGTCGTCAACCGCGGGGTCGGCGCGACCGCGCCGCCCGAGGAGGTCGGGCGCGAGCTGCTCGAATCGGTGCTGGCGGACGACAAGATGAAGACGGCGACGCAGGAGGTACGCGAGGAGATCCGCGGCCTGCCGACTCCGCTCGACATCGCCGGCCGGCTCACCGACCTGGTGGAGCGCTCCGGAGGCAGGGCCGGATGACCACCGCCACGCCGACCGAGTGGGGTCGTGCGCTGGCCGCGGCACGCACCGTCTACGACGTCGCACCGCTCTACGAGGCGATCTACCTCGGCCGCGGCAAGGACTACGCGACCGAGGCGGCGAAGGTGGCCGCGCTGATCAGGGAACGGAACCCGGGCGCCCGCGACCTGCTGGACGTGGGCTGCGGGCCCGGCACGCATCTGCACCATCTCGCCACGGTCTTCGACCGGGTGGAGGGCGCCGACCTGGCCGAGCCGATGCTCGCTTACGCGCGGGAGCGGCTGCCCGGTGTTCCGTTCCATCGCGCGGACATGCGCGACTTCGACCTGGGCCGCCGGTTCGACGCGGTGACCAGCCTGTTCAGCGCGATCGGCAATATCCGTGACGGCTCCGAACTGCGGGCCGCCGTGCGCTGTCTGCGCGGCCATCTGCGGCCCGGCGGAGTGCTGCTGGTGGAGCCCTGGTGGTTCTCCGAGAACTTTGTGAGCGGTCATGTCGGCGGCGATGTGGTCGAGTTCGAGGGAATGACGCTCGCAAGGGTCTCGCACTCGGTCAGAAAGGGTGCCAGCAGCCATATGACGGTGCACTACGTCGTGGCCAGACCGGGGGAGGGAATCTGGCACTTCACCGACGAACACGTGATGGCGTTGTTCCCCCGGGACGAATATCTCGCGGCGTTCCGTGAGGCCGGCCTGGACGCCGAACTCGTCGATCTGGGCAACGGCGGCCCGGGGGTTTTCGTAGGCACCCTCGCCGAAACATCCGCGGCCCGTCCGTAAATTCTGAACATGTCGGCGGAAGTCGGTCCCGGGATATGGTCGGGCCGTTGGCGAAGACGAGGTTGGAGAATCGGATGACGACCTTGGTGTGGTCCTATCAGGATGAGTACGCCGCCGAGCGTGATGACATTCTGGACGCGGTCGACTCGGTGTTCTCTTCGGGGCAGCTCATTCTCGGTCCGAGCGTTTCCGCATTTGAAAAGGAATTCGCCGCGTACCACGGTGTCGAGCACTGCGTCGGGGTCGACAACGGCACCAACGCGGTCAAGCTGGCGCTGGAGGCGCTGGGCATAGGCCCGGGTGACGAGGTCATCACCGTCTCCAACACCGCGGCGCCTACCGTGGTGGCGATCACGGGCACCGGGGCGACCCCGAAGTTCGTGGACATCGACCCGGTGACGTACCTGATGGACACCGCGCAGCTGGCCGACGCCGTCACCGAGCGGACCCGCTGTGTCCTGCCGGTGCACCTGTACGGCCAGTGCGTGCCGATGGACCCGGTCGTCGAACTGGCCGACCGGCACGGCCTGCACATCGTGGAGGACTGCGCCCAGGCGCACGGCGCCCGGCAGCACGGCCGGATGGCCGGCACGACGGGCGCCGCCGCCGCGTTCTCCTTCTACCCGACGAAGGTGCTGGGCGCGTACGGCGACGGCGGCGCGACGATCACCAATCGCCCCGAGGTCGACAGGAACCTGCGCCGCCTGCGCTACTACGGGATGGAGGAGCGCTACTACGTCGAGGCGCTCCCGGGCCACAACAGCCGCCTCGACGAGGTGCAGGCGGAGATCCTGCGGCGCAAGCTGCGCCGTCTGGACGACTACATCGCGGCGCGCCGCGCGGTGGCCGACCGCTATCGCGAGGCCCTGAGCGACACCAGCCTCGTGCTGCCGCAGACCGCACCCGGCAACGACCACGTCTACTACGTCTACGTCGTCCGGCACCCGGCCCGCGACACCATCATCGAGCGCCTGCGCGACCACGACATCCGCCTCAACGTGAGCTACCCGTGGCCCGTGCACACCATGGCCGGATTCGCGCACCTGGAGGCGGCCAAGACCGCCCTGCCGGTCACCGAACGACTGGCCGGGGAGATCTTCTCGCTCCCCATGTACCCCTCCCTGACCCCGGAACGGCAGGACCGCGTGATCGAGTGCCTGCGCACGGTCCTGGCCGCCATCGACGGCGCCTGAGAACCCGGCGGATCTCGGCCAGAGGCTTGGGTTGATTCCACATGTCTTCAGAAGTGAGTACACGCATGTCCGCGCCCAGGGCGGTGGTGGTCGGAGCGGGACCGGTCGGCTGTCTGGCCGCCCAGGTCCTGTCCCGGCGCGGCTACACGGTCCAGGTCTACGAGAAGCGCCCGCACTACGTCGAGCAGGGCCTGCGGTACGACGGCCGCACGATCAATCTGTCCCTGTCGCCCAGGGGCGTCGAGGCGCTGGACGGTCACTGCGACCGCGCCGCGCTGGACGACCTGGTGGTGCCGATCGGCAGCCGGGTCCGCCACGAGCCGGACGGTCGCATCGCCGCCGCCGGATACGGGCGCGCCGACTGGCAGAACCTGTCCATCGACCGAAACGACCTGAACCTGCTGCTGATGCGCAGCGCCGGCTCGGACGTGCGGTTCACCTTCGACACCGAGTGCACCGGCGTGGACTTCGCCGCCCGGCGGGTGACGTTCGCCGACGGGCAGGGGCAGGAGTCCGAGGTCGCCTACGACCTGCTCGTCGGCGCCGACGGAACCCACTCGGTGGTCCGCGGCCGGCTCGCCGAGCAGGGCCTGACGCAGTCCCGGCAGCGGCAGACTGGCGTCGAGTACCGCGAGGTCACGCTCCGCCCTGCGCCCGGGAACGAGCGCATGACTCCGACGGCGATCCATGTCTGGCCCCGGGACGGCTTCTTCATGTTCGGCCTGCCCAACCGCGACGGCTCCCTGCGCTGCACGCTCGTACTGCCGCGGGAGGGCGATCCGACCTTCGCCGACCTCGCCACGGAGGAGGAGCTGAGGGCGTTCCTGCGGCGCAACTTCCCCGATGCGGCGGCCAGTTACCGGCCGGTCGACCGGGGGCCCGCCAGGGCGCCGGTCAGTCCGATCTCCGTCGTGACCTGCGCGCCGGTGGTGCACGGCGACTCGGTCGTGCTGCTCGGCGACGCGGCGCACACCGTGGCGCCGTTCCTGGGGCAGGGCGTCAACATCGGCCTGGAGGACTGCGCCGCGCTGGCGCGGCTGCTGGAGAAGTGGCCGGACGAACAGGGCACCGCCCTCGCCGAGTTCCAGCGTGAACGCGTACCGGAACACGAGGCCGCTGCGGCCCTGTCCCTCGCGAACTACGACGAGCTGAACGGAACCGGGCCGCGCCCCGCCGCTTCCGGCACCGCCCCGCTTCCCACCCTGGTCAACTTCGTCAGCTCCAGCTACCGGGAAGCACTCGACATCTACTCACGCGACCGCCGCACCCCCGCGGCGGCTGACGGCGCAGCGGCCGATCGGAGGGTGACCACCACGTGAGCACGACTCAACTCGCCAAGGTGTTCCACTGGCGGGACGACCGGACCGAGGCCGAGGGCTGGCTGGTCATCCACAGCCTGACCGGCGGCGTCTCGGGCGGCGGCCTCTTCATGCATCCGCGGGTCACGCTGTCCGAGGTGGCCGACCTCGCCGCCACCATGTCGCTGAAGAACACCCTGCAGCGCCCGCAGTTCGGCGGCGGCAAGGGAGGCATCCGCTTCGACCCCACCTCCCCGGAGGCCGAGGGCGTCCTGCGCCGGTTCATGATCGCGCACCGGGAGGTCATCGCGCGGGAGTGGAGCACCGGCGCCGACCTCTACACCAGCAGGGAGGTCATCGAGCGCATCGCGCGGGAGGATCTCGCACTGCCCACCGCCTTCGTCGCGATGGCCGCGACCCTGGCCCGGCACGCCGGCATCCCCTCCCAGGCCCCCGCCATGCCGCAGCGGCTGGCGCAGCCCTGGAACGACCACGCCACCGTCGACGACGCGGCCACCGGCCACTCGGTCGCCGAGGCGATCCGCCTGTCCGCCGGCGGCACACCCCGCGTCGGGATCCAGGGCTTCGGCAGCGTCGGCTCCAACGCGGCCGACTCGCTCACCTCCCGCGGCATCGGCGTCGTCACCGGCATCTGCGAGAAGGACGGCTACCTGGTCGACCCCGACGGCATCGACGTCGCGGAGCTGCTGCGCCGCCGGACCGCCCGGGAGGACAGGCCCGCCTTCGGCGAGCTCGTGCGGGACAACCCGCACCGGGGCTGGAAATGGGTGCCGCGCAGCGCCGGCCAGCCGGACGAGGAACTCCTCACCGAGTTCGTCGCCGTGACCGGACCGGACGTGCTCACGCCGTGCGCGACCCGCTACGCGGTGACGGACGGGGTCATGCGGGAGTTCGTGCGCGGCTCCGGCCGGGTGGTGGTCTGCGGTGCCAACAACGCCTTTTCCAGCCCAGAGGTGAAGGCGCACTGGACCGAGCAGGGCGTGACCATCATTCCCGAATGGGTCTCCAATTCGGGCGCGGCCATTCTGTTCGCCGAACTGCTGAAGACGGAACGGTCCGATCGGGAGACCATTCAGTCGATCTTCGCGGCGATCACCGAACGAATCGAAGAATTCCTGCTCGCCCACGGACTGCACGTGGACAACCGGAAGAGGACACAGGCTCATGCTGCGCAGCAACAAAACGCTTGAACTGATCCGTCAGGAGAGCCCGGCGGTCGGCACCTGGCTCCAGCTGCACAGCGTTCCGGCGACCAGGCTCCTGGTCGCGCAGGGCGCGTTCCGCTGGATGCTGGTGGACTTCGAGCACACGCCCGTCGACCACACCACGGCCAGCCATGTCTTCGGCACGATCTCCGACCTCAGCGGCGGTGAGACCACCCCGGTCGCCCGGGTCGCCGCGGGCACCATCGACCACATCAAGCACGCCCTGGACGCGGGCGCCCAGGGCGTCATCGTGCCCATGGTGAACACGGCCGAGGAGGCCGCGGACGCCGTCCGCTTCGCCCGGTTCCCCCCGCGCGGCGAGCGCGGCGGCGGTGGCATGACGCCGCAGGTGGGCTTCGGTGTGAACACCCCGACCTACATTGCCGAGGCCAACGACGAGATTCTCGTCGGCGTCCAGATCGAGACCGCCCAGGGCGTGGCGAACATCAAGGAGATCCTCGCCGTCGAGGGCATCGACCTGGTCTTCATCGGCCCCAACGACCTGCACCTCTCGCTGGGCCTGCCGGCCAAGTTCTGGAGCCAGGAGCCGGCGTTCCAGGACGCTGTGCGCACGGTCACCGACGCCTGCCGGGAGAACGGCATTCCCTTCGGGACCCTGTGCCGGGACGCCGCTTCCGTACGGGACCGTATCGACGACGGTTTCACCTTCCTCGGACTGGCCAGCGATCTGCATTTCATGCTGACCAAGGCCGGCGAGGAATACGGCGCCCTCCACGGCATGGAAGAGCCCGCGAGCACCTGGTGCAACATGGTGAATCTCGACCGTCTGCCCGATTCACTGCGCGGCCTGCCCCGTTCTTGAAACCCGTCAGGAAAACCCAACCGGAAGGTGATGGAGAGAAAATGGTCGACAAGGTAGTGATCGTGGGCGGCGGCACATCCGGCTGGATGAGCGCCAGTTATCTCAAGGCCGCCTTCGGGGACCGGATATCGGTGACCGTCGTGGAATCCGACCGGGTCCCGACGATCGGCGTGGGCGAGGCCACGTTCAGCACCGTGCGGCACTTCTTCGAGTACCTGGGTCTCAAGGAGACCGACTGGATGCCGGCCTGCAACGCCACGTACAAGCTGGGCATCCGGTTCGAGAACTGGTCGGAGGTTGGGAAGCACTTCTACCACCCCTTCGAGCGGCTGCGGGTCGTCGACGGCTTCCCGCTGACGGACTGGTGGCTCAAGCAGCGGCCGTCGGACCGGTTCGACGTGGACAACTTCGTGATGGCGCAGCTGGGCGACACCCTGCGCTCCCCGCGCTTCATGGACGGCACGCTCTTCGAACGCGGCAACAGCGAACTCGGCCCCGGAGGCGCCGCCTTCCGGTCCACCCTGACCGAACAGGACACGCAGTTCCCGTACGCCTACCACTTCGACGCGGCCCTGCTCGCGAAGTACCTCACCGAGTACGGCGTCAGCCGTGGGGTCCGGCATGTGACCGACGACGTGGTGGACGTCAAGCTCGACGACCGCGGCTGGATCTCCGCGGTCGCCACCCGCGGCCACGGTGACCTGGAGGGCGACCTCTTCATCGACTGCACCGGGTTCAAGGGCATGCTGCTGAACGGCGCCCTGGAGGAGCCGTTCGTCTCCTACCAGGACACGCTGCCCAACGACCGTGCCGTGGCGCTGCGCGTCCCGGTGGACACGGCCGAGAAGGGCATCGCCCCGTACACCAAGGCCTCCGCCATGGAGGCCGGCTGGATCTGGACGATTCCGCTCTTCGACCGGATCGGCACCGGCTACGTGTACGCCAGTGAATACACCACGCCCGAGGAGGCCGAGCGCACGCTGCGCGAGTTCGTGGGTCCGGACGCGGAGGGCCTGGAGGCCAACCACATCCGGATGCGGATCGGCCGCAGCCGCAACTCCTGGGCGAAGAACTGCATCGCCATCGGCCTCTCCAGCGGGTTCGTCGAGCCGCTGGAGTCGACCGGCATCTTCTTCATCCAGCACGGCATCGAGCAGCTGGTCAAGCACTTCCCGCAGGCCGACTGGTCGGAGCAGCTGCGCGACTCCTACAACCGCGCGGTCAACAACTGCATGGACGGCGTACGGGAGTTCCTGGTGCTGCACTACCGGGGCGCGGCGCGCAGCGACAACGCGTACTGGAAGGACGCCAAGACCCGCAAGGTGCCCGACGCCCTGCAGGGACGGCTGGAGCAGTGGCAGACCAAGCTGCCGGACGCGGAGAACATCTTCCCGCACTACCACGGCTTCGAGGCGTACTCCTACGTGGCGATGCTGATGGGCCTGAAGGGCATCCCGCTGCGCGCGCCCGGCGCGCTGGACCTGATGGACGGCAGCGCCGCCGCCGAGGAGTTCGCGCGGGTCCGGTCCACCAGCAGGGAGCTGGTCCGCAGCCTGCCCAGTCAGTACGAGTACCTCGCCCAGATGCACTGACGCGGGACACGGCCATGCCTGCTACGGAAGGAAACCTGGTGATGCGGGGATGATCGCACCCAACACCCCTTCGGCGGCCACTCTCGCACCCGGTGAGTTTCGCGAGCTGATGGCCGGATTTCCCACCGGCGTCACGGTGGTCACGGCCTTCGACGGGGCGCGGCGGCCCTGGGGGATGACGTGTTCGTCCCTGTGCAGTGTCACGCTGAGGCCGCCGACCCTCCTGGTGTGCATCAGGAACGGCAGCCCGACCCTCGCCGCCGTGCTCGACGGAGGCCGCTTCTCGGTCAACCTGCTGAGCGATGTCGGGCGCCCGGTCGCCGAGCTGTTCGCGTCCGGTGCGTCCGACCGGTTCGACCAGGTGAAGTGGGAGGACGCGCCCGGCTGCGGCGGCCCGCATCTGCCCGACGTGGCGCACGCGGTGGCCGACTGCCGGGTGCTGAGGACCGAGCCGGTCGGCGACCACACGGTCGTCTTCGGCGAGGTCGAGCGGTCGGTGACCTGGACGCCGGCCCCGCAACCGCTGATCTACGGGTTGCGCAGCTATGCCGTCTGGCCGACGACATGAGGGCCAAGCGGTCTCGGAGCGACCTGGCGTACTACGGAGGTACGCCGGGTTTCGCCGAGGACATCAGGGTGGGGACGCCGAACGTCCCCGCCAAGGAGCGCTATCTGGAACTGGTGAACGAGGCCATCGACCGCCGGTGGCTGAGCAACCTCGGCCCGCTGGTACGGCAGTTCGAGGGGCTCGCGGCACAGCGGACGCTGCGCGCGCACAACACCGCGACGAACAACGCCACCACCGCGTTGCAGGTCGCCGTGAAGGCGTGCGGTATCACCGGCGAGGTGATCATGCCGTCGTTCACCTTCGTGGCGACCGCCCACGCGATGAACTGGATCGGCCTCACACCGGTGTTCGCCGACGTCGACCCCGAAACGGGCACGCTGGACCCCCGTTCGGTCGCCAAGGCGGTGTCGCCGCGCACCGGCGGCATCCTGGGCGTCCACATCTGGGGCAACCTCTGCGACACGGCCGGACTCGACGACGTCGCCCGGGAGGCGGGCGTGCCGCTCGTCTTCGACTCGGCCCAGTCGTTCGGCTGCCGGCCCCTGCTGCCGGGTCCGAGCGGGACGGCGGAGGTGTTCAGCTTCCACGCCACGAAGATCCTGAACTGCTTCGAGGGCGGGCTCGTCGCCACGGACTCCGCGGACATCCACGCCCGGGTGCGGTCGATGCACAACTTCGGCTTCGACGAGGCGATGAACGTCGTCGGCCCGGGCACGAACGCGAAGATGAACGAGTCGTCGGCGGCGATGGGCATCGCGTCCATCGAGCACCTGGACGACATGCTGAAGATCTACCGGGCGCACTACCTGCGCTACCGGGAGGGCCTGGCGGCGGTACCCGGCGTCACGCTGATGGCGGCGCCGGACGGCCAGACCCACAACCACCAGTACATCGTCGTGCAGGTGGACCCCGAAGCGGCCGGCCTGGACCGCGACCGGCTGGCGGACATGCTCGGGGCGGAGAACATCCGTACCAAGAAGTACTTCTCGCCGGGCTGCCACCGTATGCGGCCCTACCGGCAGGACGCCGTGCACACGCCCGTCGACCTCTCGGTCACCGAGGCGCTGACGGAGCGTGTGCTGGCCCTTCCCACCGGGCTGTCGGTGACGCCGGACGACGTCGACCGCATCAGCGACGTGATCGCCGCCGCGGTCCGCTACGCGTGACGGCGCGACCGCTCCCGCACCGGGGCAGCCGCATCCGGGCCGTCGCCGCCCGCCAGCTCCTCGATGAGCTCGGCGGCGCGGCGCGGCCCGTTGTGGGCGCGGTACTCCTCGCCGAGCGCCTGCGCCCGCGCGCGGAACGAGGGCTCACGGAGCACCCGTTGCACCGCCGCGCGCAGCCTGCGCTCCAGGTCGTCGCGCTCTTGAGGTGCACTCCGGCCCCGGACCAGCCGACATGCGCGCCGACCTCGTTCTTGTCCTCGGTGGCCGAGGCCACGACGAGCGGCACGCCGTTGCTCAGCGCCGCGGTCACACCGCCGTAGCCGCCGTTGGTGACGAGAAGGTCCGCATGCGGCAGCAGATGGTGGTACGGCACGAACCGCTCCACCCGCACGTTGTCCGGCAGCGGGCCCAGGTCGAGCTGCTCCGGCGGGACACCGGTCGTGACGACGATCAGGGCGTCCAGACCGGACAGTGCGCGGATCGCGGGCCGCAGCAGACGCTCCGGCTCGTTGGCGACGGTGCCCTGCGTCAGATGCACCACCCGGCCGTACGCCTTCAGGTCGCCCCACCAGGCCGGCGGCTCGAACGCATCGGTCGCCGCGCCCGTGACGGGGCCGACGAAGCGGGTCTGCGGGAGCAGATCGCTGCGCGGGTACTCGAAGGACGGCACCGTCCCCAGCAGATACAGCGACGGCATCCGGACGATGTTCTCGAACGCTCCGGCGTCGATGGGCGGCAGACCCACCTGGGCCCGCGTCCGGTCGGCGGCACGGCGCAGTTCGCGCATGATGACGTGGTCCGCCGTCCACTTCAGCGTCCGGTTGCGCAGCCGCCCGAGGACCGAGGACGAGGGCCTCAGGCCCATGCCGAACGGTGCGGTGTCGCGGCTGCTGAGGGTGTAGATCGAGGTGGCCATCCAGACCAGCGGAATCCCCTTCAGCTCGCTCAGGAACCCGCCCGCATAGGTGGTTTCGTCGGTGACGACCACATCCGGCTTTAATTCCTCGGCCAGCGCCGAGAGGTCCCGGAGCTGGTCGGGTGCGGTGCCGAGAAAGACGTCCCGGAAGACCGCAATCATTCCTTTGACGCCGGTGAGACCGGTGTGTTCCGGAAACGCCTCGTCATGTGTCATGCCGCCGTAGTCGAATCCGGAGACGATCGGCGAGAACCGGGCACCGGTCCTTTCGACGCGTTCCTGGAAAACCTTGCCGGTGTACCAGGTCACCGTGTTTCCACGGCGTACGAGCTCTTTCACCAGATGCATGATGACATTGACATGGCCTTCGGCCGGCGCCGTCGCCACGAGCACATTCGCCAAGGCTCTGCCTCTCTTCTCGGCCGATTGTTTGCTGTGGGCGGAACGCTAACCCAGAAGTCGGCCGTTCAGGCGGGGGTGATCTGGCCGAACGGCACGCCGGAGGAAAGCATGGTTTCGGGAGGTGTGTTCAATGCAGATACTCGTGACCGGAGGAGCCGGGTTCATCGGCTCCGGCTACGTACGCATGCTCGTGTCCGATGCAGAAGCGCAGGGGCGCCGGCCCCATGTCACCGTGCTGGACAAGCTCACTTACGCCGGGAATCCGGCAAATCTCGAATCGGTCGCCGGACGTATCACATTCGTCCAGGGCGACATCTGCGACGCGGGCCTGCTGGCGCGTGTGGTGCCGGGGCACGACCTGGTCGTCAATTTCGCGGCGGAGACACATGTCGACCGGTCCATCGAGGACTCCGGCGATTTCGTCCGCACCAACGTCCTCGGCACGCAGGCTTTGATGCAGGCCTGCCTCGACGCGGGCACCCGCAGAGTCGTGCACGTGTCGACCGACGAGGTCTACGGCAGCATCGCCACCGGCGCCTGGAGCGAGGACGCCCCGGTGTCGCCCAACTCGCCCTACGCGGCGTCCAAGGCGGGCGGCGACATGATCGCCCTCGCCTATGCGCGCACCCACGGGCTGCCCGTCTCGGTCACCCGGTGCGGCAACAACTACGGCCCCTTCCAGTACCCGGAGAAGGTCATCCCGCTGTTCATCACCAACCTGCTGCGCGGCCGCCGGGTCCCGCTGTACGGGGCGGGGAACAACGTGCGCGACTGGATCCACGTCGAGGACCACTGCCGTGGCATCCAGGTGGTCGCCGAGCGCGGCGCGGCGGGCGAGGTCTACCACATCGCCGGCACCGCCGAACTGACCAACCGTGAGCTGACCACCCATCTGCTCGAAGGGCTCGGCTGCGACTGGTCGAGGGTCGAGCACGTACCCGACCGCAAGGGCCACGACCTCCGCTATGCGCTCAGCGACAAGAAGCTGCGCGCCCTCGGATACGCACCGGCCATCTCCTTCGACCGCGGCCTCGCCTCGACGATCGACTGGTACCGCACCCATTCCGCCTGGTGGGAACCGCTCGTCGCCGGCCCGGGACCCTCCCCGGCGGCATCGTCCGCAGCGCCGCAGCAGGCCGAAAACAGGTAGGCAGCCTACTCAAGTGGGCTGATCTGTGTTACCAATTAGTTGGTAGCCAACGTATTGGCAGGCAATCCAGAAGGGACCCCCCGGTGACCAAACTGCTGCTCTCGGTGCATGTGCTGGCGTCGATCGTGGCGATCGGCCCGATCACGGTGGCGGCATCGATGTTCCCCCGCTTCGTCAAGCCGCAGACCGGGGACGACGACCCGAGCGGGGAGGAGCGCACCCCCGCCACCGCGGCGCTGCTGCACCGGATCTGCCGGGGATACACCGTCGTCGGCGTCGCCGTACCGGTCTTCGGTCTTGCCACCGGCGCTCAGATGGGCGTGCTGGGCGATGCCTGGCTCATCGTCTCGATCATCCTCACGGCGATCGCCGCGGCCCTGCTGCTGATGGCGATCCTGCCGGGTCAGGAGCGGCTGCTCGCCCAGCCCGCCGGTGCGGCGGCGGGCGGCGGCGCGGGTGCGGCCGTGGACACCGCGACCGCGGAGGCGACCCGGTCCGCGGCGGCGCGGCTGGCCATGGTCACCGGGATCTTCAACCTGCTCTGGGCCGTCGTGGTCGTGCTGATGATCGTCCGCCCCGGCTCCACGACCGGCGCCTGAGTCCCGTACGCCCGTCAGACCTGTCCAACCCATTGCAGTCCAGAACGCCGAAGACGCCCAATACGCCCATGACGAGGACAGACATGACCCTCTCCAACGCAGCATCCGGTCTTGCCGGAGCCCTGGCCGATTCCGTCGCGGGCCCGGTGCTGCTGCCCGACGACAGTGGTTTCACCGAGGAACTGGCCAGTTTCCAGCTCGGGTTGCGCCACCAGCCGGACCTCGTGGTCGGTGCACGCCGGGTCGCGGACGTCCGGACCGTGCTGCAGCTGGCCGGCGAGCACGGAGTTCCGGTCACCGTGCACAACACCGGACACGGGATGTGCTTCTCCGCCGACGAGGGAGTCGTCCTGACGCTGCGCCGGCTGAACGGCGTCCTGATCGATCCCGCCACCCGCACCGCCCGCGTCGGCGGCGGGGCGACCTGGAACGACGTCATGGCGGCGGCCGCACCGCACGGCCTGGTGCCGCCCAGCGGCAGCCTGGGCTGTGTGGGCGCCGTCGGCTACACCCTCGGCGGCGGGATCAGCCTGCTGGCCCGCTCCGACGGCTGGGCCAGCGACCTGGTCCGCTCGTTCACGGTGGTCACCGAGGACGGCGAGGAGCGGGAGGTCGGGCCGGACGACGCCGAGTGGTTCGCCCAGCTGCGCGGCAGCGGACCGGTGCGGGGCGAGGTCGTCACCGAGATGACCATCGGCCTGTTGCCCGAGGGACGTCTGCATGGCGGCGGGCTGACCGTCGACATTGGGGCGACG